>CAMBEQ010000015.1 GCA_945865545.1 Sediminibacterium ginsengisoli
GGGAGTGCCATGGGTGTGTTTAGCAGGTATACCGATATAGAATTTTCTAATGGTTTAATAAAACAAACTAAATTTACAGGCGAAGGAGTAGCCATTACCAACAATACCTCATCCGGACCAGCAATAAAAATTCCAACTCCTATTAATCAATAATTAAATTTACAATCATGAAAATACAAACTTTGGTTTTTTGCTTATTAATCACTGGAACTACTTGGGCACAGTCGGTAATCCACTTTGATAAAACAGGTCATAATTTTGGTAAAATAAAAAAAGGAGTACATAAGTCTGTCAATTTTAATTTTGAAAATGTGGGTGCAAAACCAGCAGTGATAGAATTCGCTAATGCAGAATGTGGCTGTACCCAACCCGAATACAATCAAAATCCTGTTTTAAAAGGTCAAAAAGGCAATATTAAAGTTACCTATACCGCTCCATTTAGTGGTGTATTTAAAAAACGTGTCACCATTAAATTTGCAGGAGAAAAACAAGTAACTGAATTATTGATTGAAGGAGAAGTGATTTTATAAAATAGCTAGCTCAAATATTTAATTGCACAATCACCTGTTATACTTATTAACTAGCGATTGTTATTAAGTCTTTACACCACTAATAAAAAACGTTCCAATTATTCGAAGCGTTTTTTTATGATGCAGTGCTTACCTATCTTTGCTGAAATGATAACAATTAGCCAAAGAGGCGCACAAATGCCCTCCTCTCCTATACGCAAGCTAGCCGCCTTTGCAGATGCGGCGAAAAAAGAGGGCGTTAAAGTTTACCACTTAAATATTGGACAGCCCGATATTGAAACTCCAAGTATTATGATGGAGGCGGTGAAGCATGCCGATTTAAAAGTATTAGAATATACAGATAGTGCAGGTATTTTAAGTTTCAGAAAAAAACTAGCAGCCTATTATATTACAAAAGGAATAGAAGTTAGCTACGAAGATATTTTAATAACTATTGGAGGTAGTGAAGGTATTTTATTTGCCTTTATGGCTTGCCTGGATGCAGGCGATGAAATTATTGTGCCAGAACCTTTTTATGCCAACTATATTGGCTTTGCAATGGCAGCTGGCATAAAAATTATTCCTATCACTTCCAGCATTGAAAGTGGTTTTGCTTTGCCACCCATTGACTCATTTAAAGAAAAAATTACACATCGAACAAAAGGAATTTTCATTTGCAACCCAAATAATCCAACAGGTTATGTGTACAGTGAATCGGAATTATTACAAATACGAGATTTAATAAAAGAAAAAGATTTGTATTTATTTTCTGATGAAGCCTATACTGAATTTAGTTACGAAGGAAAAGTTAAAAGTACACTTACCTTAACAGGTGTAGAAGACAGAGTAATCATGATTGATACATTTAGTAAAAAATACTCTGCCTGCGGTGCAAGAATTGGCGCTTTGGTTACAAAAAATAAATCAGTGATAGAAGCGGTTATGAAATTTTCACAAGCCCGATTAAGTCCACCCACCTTAGAACAAATTGCTGCCGAAGCGGCATTAAGTTTGCCCACTTCTTACTTTGATGGCACTAGAGCCGAATACAAAAAAAGAAGAGCGGTGCTCGTTAATAGATTATCAAAAATGGAAGGAGTTTTTTGCCCAGCACCAAGTGGTGCTTTTTATGTGATGGCCAAACTTCCAGTGAACAATACAGATATTTTTTGTCAATGGCTATTAACCGATTTTAGGTATAAAAACGCCACGGTGATGTTAGCACCTGGTAGCGGATTTTACACTAGCCCAGGCTTAGGCACCAATGAAGTAAGGTTGGCCTATGTACTCAATGAAGCTGCTATCAATGAAGCCATGGACTGCCTAGAACAAGCATTGAAAGCTTATCCTCATAGACAAGTTTAGTTTTTTTAAGAATATTGCGTAAGTTTAGGTACTAAAATAAAATAGTATGAAACTACTTATTCGCTCCATTCAATTATTGGTGCTCTCCTTATTATTACAAACTGCTAATGCACAAATACCACCCGCACCGGATCGCAATGAAGGCGGAGGACCCTATACACAATTAATTATAAGAGGAGTTACCTTAATTAATGGAACCGGATCTCCTGCGGTAGGTCCAGTGGATATAGTTATAGAAAACAATAGAATTGTAAAGATTGCAATAGTAGCCAATGAAGGCATGCCTATTCAACCAGAACGTAGACCAGTTCTAGCAAAAAACGGAAAAGAAATTGATGCTAACGGGATGTTTGCTCTTCCAGGATTAATTGATATGCATACTCATATCGGTGGAAAAGAACAAGGCACCCCAGCTGAATATGTTTATAAATTATGGATGGCACACGGTATTACCACAGTACGTGATGTTGCTACTGGTAATGGCCTTGATTGGGTATTAAGTGAGAAGAGAAGAAGTGCAGAAAATAAAATTGTCGCACCCCGTATTTATGCCTACACAGGATTTGGGCAAGGAAGTAAAAAACCAATTATTACCGCACAAGATGCAAGAGATTGGGTAAATGAAAATGCAAAGAATGGCGCAGATGGAATTAAATTTTTTGGCGCCTCTCCTGAAGTAATGGATGCAGCCATTAGAGAAAATAAAAGAATTGGATTAAGATCTTGCTGTCATCATTCACAAACAGATGTGGCTAGATGGAATGTATTAAATTCTGCAAGAGCCGGTATGACCAGTATGGAGCATTGGTATGGATTGCCAGAAGCTTTATTTGAAAATAAGACAGTACAAGATTTTCCGTTAGATTATAATTATACCAATGAACAAAGCAGATTTGAAAATGCAGGTAAGTTATGGAAACAAGCAGCTGTTCCTAATTCGGAGAAGTGGAATAAAGTAATGAATGAATTAATTGCTTTAGATTTTACACTAGACCCTACCTTTAATATTTATGAAGCCAATCGCGATTTACAAAGAGCCAGAAGAGCAGAATGGCATGAAAAATATACCCTACCTTCTCTTTGGAAATTTTATGCACCTAGTAGAAACTCACATGGTTCTTATTGGTTTGATTGGGGAACAGAACAAGAAGTAGAATGGAAAAATAATTATAAATTATGGATGGCATTTATTAATGAATATAAAAACAGAGGGGGCCGTGTAACGGCTGGTTCTGATAATGGTTTTATATATCAAACTTATGGATTTGGATTTATTAGAGAGCTAGAGTTATTGAGAGAAGCAGGCTTTCATCCATTAGAAGTAATTCGTTCAGCTACTTTATATTCGGCACAAGCTTTAGGTATGGAAAAAGACTTAGGTACTGTTGAACAAGGAAAATTAGCTGATATTGTTATTGTAGATGCGAACCCTTTAAAAAATTTACAAGTATTATACGGCACTGGCGCCATTCACCTCAACGAAGATGGCACAGCTTCAAGAATGGGAGGCGTAAAATATACCATTAAAGATGGAGTAGTTTATGATGCAAAAAAACTATTGAATGATGTTAAAGTAATGGTAGATAAAGCAAAGGAAAAAGAAAATTTCAAAATTACACAGCCTGGATTGGATTGGTAATTTTTTAAGCTAGATTTAAATGGTCTAGTCTAAATTTGAAATAATGAGCAACTCCCTTATCATTATAAGTATAATCGTGCTTAGCTTTTAGCTGCTCGCTCATAAGATGAATTAGCTTTAGCCCTAAATTTGATAAATTAATTTTAGAGTTATCTATTCCAGGACCGTCGTCTTTAATTTCAATTAAAAAATTACCGTCAACTTTATTTACGCTAACCATCAATATTCCATTTTGTCTATTGATATAGGCATATTTAAATGAATTAGATACCACTTCATTTACAATTAAACCTAAAGAAATAATTTGGTCTATAGGTAATTTTAAATTGGGGTCAATTTTAAAATCAATATCCACATTATTACCCTCTATTTGGTAAATCATTTTCAAATGATTTACCAAAGTATGTACATATGAACTTATCTCCACCAGTTCGAAATTTTCAGTAGTATATAAATTTTGATGTACCAATGCCATGGTCTGTATTCTATTTTGAACTGAAGTAATTAAAGCTCTGGTAGATTCATTATCATTTCTCCTTTTTTGCATATTCAATAAGCTATACATTACTTGTAAATTATTTTTTACGCGATGGTGGAGTTCTTTTAATAGTAAGTCATTGCGCTCCACCTCTAGTGCAATCTTTTTATTACTTCTTGTCTTTGTAATGTTGTTTTGATACAATAAAACAACCAATATAATAGTGGCAAATAAAAAGAAAAAAGAAAGAAGTAGGTAGTTTTTTTGATACATCGAACTACTTTTTTCGATAATTAGTGATTTTTTAGTAGCTTCTAAATCGGCTCTATTTTTTTTAATTTCTAATTTTCCAATATTTAAGAGCACTTGATTTTTTTGAACATTGGCATGCAGTAGATCCATATAAGCAATGTACTTCTGACTAAAAATTAAAGCAGAGTCATTTTTATTTATTTTAGTATAATATTTAGTTGATAATTTATAAAATTTTACCAAATCTCTTTTATTGGACTTCCCGGTCATATCGTATTTAGCACTATCGTAATACAATTTAGATTTTGTTAGTTCATTGCCTTCCAAATAACATTCGGAAAGTAAAAGCCAGGTATACGTTTTGTTTTCGGGACTTTTTTCGTTGGATGCCAAATCAAATAAAAGGGGCTGAATGGCTTTAGCAAAATTCCCTTTCGCCATATTACATTTTCCTAAACTACCTGTAAAATTACCCAGCCAAAAGGTAGCATCCACCCTATCAACAGAATAGCTGGGTGGCAGACGAGCTAAAATTTCGCTTGCATTTTTTAATCCAATTTCATAATATTTGATGGCACTATCAATTTCATTATTGTCAAAAAATAAGTCGCCAAAAAAGGAATAATAGTTTAACCCAATAATATTATATTTTTTAGGAAAGGGCTGATTGATTCTATAGTCATAAATTGCATCGTTGTACAATTCACAATCTCTATATATTTCCCAAACGGTGTTAACTTCGCCTCTATTTAATCTTAATTTCCTAATTTCCATTGCGCTTCCAAGCTCATTCATAGCTCGGTACACTTGCTCTAATTTTACTAAAACATATTTTTGAGTAAGGCTACTTAACTTGGTTAAATTGGATTGTAAATATATTAAAACAGGCAGCTCTTTCAAAAATTTAGACTGATCATGATAAATAGAAGCCAGTGGATAAGCAAGCTTTAACCGATACTCTTCTAAATTATTTTTTTGAGCGAATTGATATTGTAATGCCAATAAGTTTTCAAGGTAATAATTAGGAAAAATTAAATTATCCGAACTGGTATCACAAAATGCAACTAGTAATTTTACATTTTTTTCACTGGCTGTGACATTGACCCCATGTAAGCCTATTTGATCTATTTTATCTTGTACCTTTTTGGAGAGGGGTTGACTAGCGACTAACAATGAAATTAATAAAAACAGAAATAGAAGATATCGCTTTAGCATTAATTAAAAATATACAATTAAAAGCAAAGCGAAAGGATAATTATATAACTACACATTAGAAAATTTTCTAAGTATATTAAATTTATTTTTACAAATTAAAAAGTAATAATATATATGATGGCTCCAGTGAAAAAACCAATTAGCGCTATCCAACTTATATTTTTTAAATACCAGAAAAAATCCATTTTCTCCAATCCCATTACTGCTACTCCAGCAGCAGAGCCAATAAGTAAGCAAGACCCACCAGTGCCGGCAGTATAAGCCAATAATTCCCAGAAATAATGATCTGTTGGATAAGTACTTAAAGGATACATATGTTGCAAGGCAGCAATTAAAGGTATATTATCAACAAGCGCAGAAAATAAACCAATCCCAATTGCTACTAAACTTAAATTATTATTAACTGAATTATTTAATTTAATAGCCAAAAGAGGTAATATCTGCGCTGCATCCAATGCTGCCACACTTAATAAAATGGCAAAGAAAAACAAACCACTCTGAATATCAATTTTATTTAATAGCTGCCCTAATGGGAAAAGCTCTTTTTTATTGGCAGGAGTTATACTCCATAAAAGTCCTGTAATCAATGCCATGATTCCAACGCCAATGATCATTCCAACATAGGCTGGTATATCAAAATACCATTTTAAAAAAGGAATCAATAAAAGACAAGTAATACCTGTGTAAAATATAGCGGAACGATGGGAAGAATTAAATTCTGTCTTAGATTCGTTTATATTTAAAGTAAGAAAACTTAATTTCCCTTTTAGTTTTATTTGAATAATAATGGTTGGTATAACCATGCTTATTAAACTTGCTAAAAAAGTATGCGTAACAATTTTAAGGGGTGTAATTTGACCACCCATCCACAACATGGTAGTGGTAACATCTCCAATGGGACTAAAAGCACCTCCAGCATTAGCGGCTATAATCACTAAGCCCAAAAGGAACCATTTTGATTTTGTATTTTCTACTATTTTATTAATAATAGCCACCATTACAATGGCAGTGGTTAGGTTATCAAGGAATGCAGATAAGCAAAAAGTTAGAATAGAAATTGCCCATACAAATCGATTTTTGGGAATCAATGATAAAGCTTTAGTGATTGGGAAAAATCCACCTTGAATATCCATTAAAGCAACTATACACATAGCTCCTAATAAGAATAAAACTATTTTCACTGTTTCAAATACGGCAGGGGTCAAATGATTCAATAGACTTTTAAGGTCTGGATGCCCCATCAATAATATCCCCCATAAAACAAAAGCAGTAATTAATGCAATAACTGCTTTACTTAGCCTTAAATAACTTTCTAAAGTAATGGCCAAATAACCGAGTAAAAAAAGTGAAACAAGTAAAATGGCCATAATTATTTATTGAGGTTCCTTCGAAGATACTAATAGTAAATTTATAACTTTAGAATAAGTAAGTTTTGATTAAAAAAGACACATCCCTTTATACGGATTTAATTTATTGCACTAAACAATTGCTCTAATTTTATTAGATCCAATAGTTGATTGGTTCGAACTCCACTACATAAGTCAATGCCATAAGGTTGAACTTCGTCAATGGCTTGTTTAATATTCATGGGATTAATGCCTCCTGCTAAATAAACTGGGCGTTTGGATTGTTCTACAATTTTCCTACTTAAATTCCAATTGTGCACCCTGCCTGTTCCACCCAACTCCTTGGTTTGTAAATTTGGATTTCCACTGTCTAAAAGTAGGGCATCTACTTGCTCGCTTAAACGCAATGCTTCTTCAATGGAAGCTTCATTAAGTATATGAATCACCTGTACAATTTTAATAGAAGGTAATGCATTTTTTATTTGAGCATAAGTGCCTTCCGATAAAGCATCTACTATTTGGATGGTAGAGGTATTTGTTTTTTTATGGTGTTCAATGATTGCCTCTGCAATGGTTTCACTGGTCAACATAAAAGTATCAATATTTGCGGGCACCGCTTTTGCAATCGTATAAATTAATTCATCACTAATAATACCAGGGCCGCTAGGCATTTTGCCAACCAATCCTAATGCTGCAGCACCTTGCGCAATGGCCAAATTAGCTTCTTCAATAGAAGAAATACAACATATTTTAATTTTAGGGACCATATAAATGAGTATCTAGATTAATTTATTGTTTCACTAAGTTAATAAAAATATTGATGCTGTAATCACAGTGAATAGTAAAAACGCTTGGTCATTGAACCCAAAGCATATGGTTAAGTTTAGTAGGCACAATAAGTTTACATTTTTGCATGCCTATTTTTGTATGCCTGCTTTTTGCTCAATTGCCTCAGCCTATCGGTTCTAAGCATCATTGAAATTCATCTGCTTTAGAAAAAATTCCCCTTTTTGGCCAATTCTTATATAAAAGCTGCTAAAACAAGCCCATTAAATAGAATAGGAGGCTAACAAATATTTAAATTAAATCTTAACTTTGGATAGGACCCTTTTAAAATAAACAGTTTAGAAAAACGAATAAAAAATACCCGCTACCATGAAAAAAATATTTATAATTTTAGCTTCCATTTTCTTTTTATACGCAAATCAATTAGAGGCTCAATCTTATTTGGCTACTAAAAATGAAACACAAGTAAGAGTACCTGCTACTATTTCTTTAAAAGCGTTTGCCCTTCCCATTTCAAATGTCACTTTATTAGATGGCCCATTTAGAAAATCGATGGAATTAGATAGCGCCTATTTAATGACCTTAAATCCAAACCGATTATTGGCTCGATTTTATATTAATGCTGGCTTCCCTCCAAGAGATTCTGTATATGGTGGTTGGGAGTCGACTGGTTTATCAGGGCATACCATGGGTCATTACTTATCTGCTATCTCCATGATGTATGCAAGTACGCATCAAGAAGAATTTAAAAAAAGAGCTGCCTATATAGTATATGAACTTGCCATTTGTCAAGAAAAAAGAAATACGGGCTATGTTGGTGCTATTCCGCAAGAAGATGAATTATGGCAAAAAGTACGCAATGGTCAAATTAAATCATCTGGTTTTGACTTAAATGGTGCTTGGTCGCCTTGGTATACCGTACATAAACTCATGGCGGGCTTAATGGATGCCTATTTATATTTAGACAATCAACAGGCGCTGGATGTTGCCATTAAAATGGCTGATTGGACCTATGACTTAATGGTTCCTATGAATGATTCGGTGCGCAATAAAATGTTACTATGTGAATATGGTGGTATGAACGAAGTACTAGCCAATATCTATGCAGTCACTGGAAATAAAAAATATATGAAAGTGGCTAATTTATTTGAGGATGATTTTGTGATGGGAAAATTAGCTCAAAAAATAGATCCTATGCCCGGCAAACATTCCAATACCAATGTACCTAAAGCCATTAGCGCCGCTAGACAATTTGAGCTAAACGGCAATGCCAAAGATGCCACCATAGCAAGTTTCTTTTGGGAGACCATGGTAAAAAGCCACTCCTATGTTATAGGAGGAAATAGTAATTATGAATATTGTGGAGATGCAGGTAAATTAAACGATCGACTAAGCGACAATACTTGCGAAACCTGCAATACCTATAATATGCTTAAGTTAACTAGGCATTTATTTTCTTGGCAACCAAAAGGAAGTTTAATGGATTATTATGAAAGAGCATTGTACAACCATATTCTTTCGTCACAAAATTCAAAAACGGGAATGATGACTTACTTTTTGCCTCTAAGGATGGGCGCAGCAAAAGAATTTAGCGACCCTTTTAATACTTTTACTTGTTGTGTTGGAAGTGGATTAGAAAATCATTCCAAGCATGGAGAGTCTATTTATTTTGAAGGAGCAGATGGTAGTTTATATGTTAATTTATTTATAGCCTCTGCCTTAAATTGGGAGAAGAATAATATGAATATTGTTCAAGAAACAAAGTTTCCTTTTAAAAATTCAACTAGTATTCAAATTAAATCAACCACAAAAAAACAATTTGCACTTAGGATACGTAAACCAATTTGGAATCAAGGTGCGCTAAAAATTACACTAAATAATAAGCCAGTGAAGGCTGTGCTAGATGAAAATGGATATGTTGTTATTGACCGAGTTTGGAATCCAAATGACAAAGTGCTTGTTACTTTTAATATGCAACTTAAAACAGAATCTATTCCAGACAATAAAAATAGAGTAGCCTTTTTATATGGACCTATTGTTTTAGCTGGCGTATTAGGAGACAAGCATCCTGATCCAGTTTTTGGCACACCCGTAATTATGAATAATAATATGCCTACAAAAAGTATAAAAGCGGTCAATTTAAATAAGTTGCAATTTAAATGGAATCATATTGGCAAGCCATTTGATGTAACGATGGCTCCTTTATTTTCTATCAATGATGAATTTTATAGTGTGTATTGGGACAAATTCACCAATGCAGAATGGGAAACAAAAGAAAAAGATTACCAAGCAGAAAAACAAAGACTAAGCGAAATTCAAAATAGAACCATTGACGTATTTAGAATAGGAGAAATGCAGCCAGAAAGAGACCATCAATTGGTAGCAACAGAAAAATCTTATGTAAGTAACGCCATTGGCAGAATGGGCAGAGAAGCCAGATTAGAAAATGAGTTTTCTTTTAATATGAAAGTAAACCCTTCCGTCCCATGTACTTTATTACTTACCTATATTGGCGATGACAAGAATAGTATTTTTGATATTTTAATTGATGGGAAAAAATTAACAACTGTTAATTGGGATGGTGCTCAAAGCAACCGTTTTTATGATATTGAATATCCCTTACCAACCGATTTAAAACAAGAAAATATCAAAGTGACCATCTTAGCTAATCACGAAAAAACAGCAGGTCGTATTTTTGGAGTTAGTATATTAAAGAAATAGGAAAAATTTAGGTTTTTTAAGCTGGTTGCTAGCCAAATCTTTAAATATATTAGTACCTTTAAAGCTCAACGTTTTAAAGCTATGGCTAAGCCCACATTTGTTATTGGAGTAGATTATGGAACCGATTCCGTAAGGTCTATTTTAGTAAATACATCCAATGGAGAAATTGTACAATCTGCAGTGCATCATTATGCTAGATGGGCAAAAGGATTATACTGTAATCCTACCTTAAATCAATATAGGCAGCACCCACAAGATTATATAGATGGATTCACTATTACTATTAAAGCCTGTTTAAAAAATTTAGATAAGGACATTGTAGAACAAATTGTAGGATTATCTATTGACACCACCGGATCCTCTCCAGTGGCTGTGAATAAAGAAGGAACCCCCTTAGCTTTGGTTTCAAAACATGCAGAAAATCCAAATGCCATGTTTGTTTTATGGAAAGACCATACTTCAGCACCAGAAGCGCAAGAAATAAATGATCATGCAAAAAAATATCCAATCAATTATTTAGAATTTGTTGGAGGCATTTATTCGAGCGAGTGGTATTGGGCTAAACTATTACATATTTTAAGAGTAGATAAAACCATCCATGAAGATTTATATACTTGGGTGGAGCATTGCGATTGGATTCCATTTTTATTAACTGGCGGCAAGGATGCCGATAAAATAAAAAGAGGCGTTTGTAGCGCAGGGCATAAAGCATTGTGGGCAGAAAAATTTGGCGGCTATCCTCCTACTACTTTTTTTACAGAATTAGATCCCCTATTAGAAAAAGTAATCACTAATTTATCTAAGGAAACCTATAGTGCCTCTACTGCAGTTGGTGTAATTACAGAAAGCTGGGCCAAAGAACTTGGACTACCTATTACCACTGTTATTGG
Organism: Sediminibacterium ginsengisoli; assembly: GCA_945865545.1. Taxonomy (GTDB): domain Bacteria; phylum Bacteroidota; class Bacteroidia; order Chitinophagales; family Chitinophagaceae; genus Sediminibacterium; species Sediminibacterium ginsengisoli_F. The sequence continues at coordinate 11,202 of CAMBEQ010000015.1, forward strand.
AGTGGGCGCTTTTGATGCTCATATGGGTGCAGTAGGTGGTCAAATTGAACCCTACTATTTAAGTAAAGTAATGGGCACTTCTACTTGTGATATTTTAGTAGCCCCTATCAATGAAGTAGATGGAAAATTAATTAAAGGCATATGTGGCCAAGTAAATGGCTCCGTGATACCCGGTATGGTAGGATTAGAAGCGGGGCAATCTGCATTCGGAGATATTTACGCTTGGTTTAAAAATATTTTAGCATGGCCATTAAAATCAATTTTATTAAATACTACTATTAATAATGGTATCGTAAATGAAGAGTTAGTGGCTGAATTAGAAGATAAAATTTTAATACAGTTAAATGAAAGCGCGAGTAAGCTACCCTTAGATGCGAACGATCCTATAGCAGTTGATTGGATGAATGGAAGAAGAACTCCCGATGCCAATCAATTATTAAAAGGAGGCATAGAAGGAATTTCCTTAGCTACGAATGCCCCTATTCTATACAAAAGTTTGGTTGAAGCTACTTGCTTTGGTGCCAAAGCGATTGTAGATCGTTTTCTGGAAGAAGGTATTCCTATCAAAGGAATTATAGGCTTAGGTGGGGTTGCAAAAAAATCGCCATTTATTATGCAAATGATGTCTGACATAATGAACATGCCAATTAAAATTCATAAAAGCGAGCAAACTTGCGCATTAGGTGCTGCTATGTTTGCCGCAACCGCTGCTGGCGTATATGAGAAAGTAGAAATGGCGATGGAAAAAATGGGGCAAGGATTTGAAATAACTTATTACCCTAATAAAGACAGGGTTGATTATTATAAAGAGCGTTATATAAAGTATATTGGGTTTGGAAAATATATAGAACAAACCATCATAAAATAGCAAAAAATCATGTCTAGATTTAATACCATCAAAGAAGAATGTTTCTTAGCTAATTTGGAACTACCAAAGCTAGACTTAGTTTTATTTACTTTTGGCAATGTTAGTGTTGTGGACAGAGCTAATAAAGTATTTGCTATTAAGCCAAGTGGGGTGCCATATGAAAAATTATCTATGGAGGATATAGTGATTGTAGATTTTGACGGGAAAGTGGTAGAAGGAAATTTAAGGCCCTCCTCCGATACTCATTCACATGCGGTATTATATAAACACTGGGAAAATATTGGAAGCATTGTACATACCCATTCAACTTATGCAACGGCATGGGCCCAAAGCTTAAGAGACCTTCCTGTGTATGGAACCACCCATGCAGACTATACCATTGAATCTATCCCCTGCGCGGCACCGATGAAAGATGAAAAAATTAAAGGGGATTATGAAATAGAAACCGGGCATCAAATTATTGACTGCTTTAAAGAAAGAAAATTAGATTATCAAGAAGTAGAAATGATATTGGTAGGAAGTCATGCCCCATTTACCTGGGGGAAGGATGCAAAAAAAGCAGTACACAATAGTGCTGTATTAGAATTCATCGCAAAAACAGCCTTATTGACCGAACAAATAAACAAGGAGGTTAAGCCTATAAAAGATTCCTTAAAAAATAAACATTTTCAAAGAAGACACGGCCCCAATAGCTATTATGGCCAATAAAAAATAATGAACTTAGTATGATACCTCAATTAAAATCCTTAGACGTTTGGTTTATCACAGGAAGCCAAGATTTGTATGGTGCTGAAACTTTAAAAAAAGTAGCGGAGCATTCTACCGAAATAGCCAGTTCCTTAAGTACTTCTAAAACCATTCCTGTAAATGTGGTTTTTAAACCAGTAGTAAAATCAAGTGAAGAAGTTTTAAAAGCCATGCAAGAAGCCAATACTGATAAAAATTGTATTGGTGTTATATGCTGGATGCATACTTTCTCCCCTGCAAAAATGTGGATCAATGGACTTAAAATTTTAAGCAAGCCTTTGTTACATTTTCATACTCAATTTAACAGAGACATTCCATGGAATACCATTGATATGGATTTTATGAATTTGAATCAAAGCGCTCATGGAGACAGAGAGTTTGGATTTATTACTGCAAGAATGAATATCAATCGTAAAGTAGTGGTAGGCCATTGGCAAGATGAAGAGTCATTAGAAAAAATAAATAGCTGGTGCCGATCTGCTGCTGCATGGAATGATTGGCAGGGTGCTAGATTTGTTCGCTTTGGAGACAACATGAGATATGTGGCCGTAACAGAAGGGGATAAAGTAGAAGCAGAGATTAAATTTGGATATAGTGTAAACACCTATGGCATTGCCGATTTAGTAGCAGTAGTCAATCAAATTTCAGAAAAAGAAATAGATCAATTAGTAGAAACTTATCAAAAAGAATATCAATTACAAGCTGAATTATTAAAAGGCGGTGCAGCTCATAGTTCATTAAGAGAAGCTGCCAAAATAGAACTAGGAATTGAAAAGTTTTTAGTAGATGGCAACTTTAAAGGCTTTACCGACACTTTTGAAGATTTAAATGGCTTAGCACAATTGCCAGGAATAGCGGCGCAAAGATTAATGGCCAAAGGATATGGATTTGCAGGAGAAGGCGATTGGAAAACTGCCGCTTTAGTGAGAGCCATGAAAGTAATGGGCGCAGGCTTGCAAGGGGGTAATTCATTTATGGAAGATTACACTTATCATTTTCAACCCGATAATAGAATGGTATTAGGTGCACATATGTTAGAAATATGTCCAAGTATTGCCGAAGGAAAACCTAGCTGCGAAGTTCATCCATTGGGCATTGGTGGCAAAGCAGACCCAGTAAGATTGGTATTTAATACTACCCCCGGTGCCGCGTTAAACGCCTCTATTGTTGATATGGGTAATAGATTTAGATTATTGGTGAACGAAGTAATGGCAGTAAAACCCATTCAAGCTTTACCATTATTACCAGTTGCAAGAGTATTGTGGAAACCTTATCCGAATATGCATACCGGTTGTGCCGCATGGATATTAGCAGGTGGCGCGCATCATACTTGTTATAGTCAAAATTTAACCAGAGAACATTTGGAAGACTTTGCAGAAATTGCGGGTATCGAATTTACTCTTATTGGAAAAAATACTGAACTAAGCAGTTTTAAAAATGAATTAAAGTGGAGCGATGTATATTATAAAATTAGCCACTAATTTTTTAGTGGCTAATTTGGATTTTAATCAATGCTATTGAAAACGATTACACGATTTTTGCAATTAGACTAGTTCAAACATCGCTTCAATTTCAACTGGAATATTTCCAGGAAGCGAACCCATCCCTACTGCGCTTCTAACTCCTACTCCATTGTCTGGGCCCCATACTGCAGCAAATAATTCACTACAGCCATTAATAATATATGGATGTTTTTCAAAGTCGTTATTACAACTAACCATACCTAATACTTTTACCACTCGTTTAACTTTATTAAGCGAACCTAAGTTGGCTTTAATCGTTGATAAAATAGCTAGCCCTACTTGTCTAGCCGCCAGCTTCCCTTCGTCAAGCGATAAAGTAACCCCTACACGGCCAATTAGAAGAATTCCATTGTCTTGCAATGGACCATGTCCAGAAACAAAACAGTGATTTCCATCTACTAATAATGGCTTATACACACCTATTGGCTTTGGAGCAGGTGGTAAGTTTAATCCTAATTTAGCAAAATTTTCTTCGGGAGTACTCATTGTTATAATTTTAAAGGGTTTGCCTATTTCTAAAGATAAAAAATAAAACTTATTACCCAAAGAAATAAAATTATTCTATTGATAAGGTTCAATCGTTTTAATAGAACCGTCCTTATTGTATTTTAACTCGGTCATTTTAATATTTCTCAAATGTGTTTTACCAGACAATTCGGTATCGTGATAAAATAAATACCATTTGGAATTATATTTAATGATAGAATGATGACTTGTCCATCCTTGAACCGGTTTCATAATAACTCCCTTATAGGTAAAGGGCCCATAAGGATTATCTCCAATAGCATAACATAAATTATGGGTATCCCCAGTTGAATAGGAGAAATAATATTTCCCATTGTATTTATGTACCCAGGCAGCTTCAAAAAAACGTTTATCGTTATTTTGTTCTAAGAATAGATTTCCTTTTTCATCTAGTAATTTAACTTCTTTGGGCGCTTCCACAATACTTTTCATATCCGCACTTAACTTAGCTACCCTTGGTAAAATTGCTTTTTCATTGGCGGTTTTTAGTTTAGCATTTGCATTGTATATATTGTTATCCCATCTTTGAAGTTGGCCACCCCAAATACCTCCAAAGTACATATAATATTCATTGTTGTCATCTTTAAACACAGCCGGATCTATACTATAAGTTCCTTTCATTTCATTGGGCTCGGCCTTAAATGGACCTACTGGACTTTTACTAGTAGCTACCCCTATTCTAAAAATATCTTGCTTGTCCTTAATTGGAAAAAATAAATAGTATACTCCATTTTTATACGCGGCATCAGGTGCCCACAATTGTCTACCCGCCCAAGGAATATCCTTTTTATCTAAAGCAATACCATTATCCACTACTTTAGCCCCAATAGCATCCATAGAAAATATATGATAATCTCTCATGTCAAAATGGTCCCCATTGTCGTTTTCAGGAATTCCCGCATCTATATCATGAGAAGGATAAATGTATATTTTATTATTAAAAACATGCGCAGAAGGATCTGCCGTATATACATGGGTAACTAAAGGTTTAGAAATGGGTTTTAATTTGGGTTGTGCCCAAGCGGAAGCCATTCCAAGCGTGGTCATAATAAGCAATAGTAAATTTTTCATAGGTCAAATTTTTTATTAGACAATATCAGATATGAAGATAATAAAAATATCATTTGAATCATATGAAATACACTGCTATCAATTGCTAAGTGAAAAGATGATTGTGGTCAGTTATTGTTGAAACAATGTATAAATAATTTAAACAAATCTGTACAATCGTATTTTTGTGCTATAGTATTTATTCTAATCATCTTAATAAGCATAATTTAAAAAAAATAATATAGAATAAGTCGTAAATTGCATAATAATATATTAAGAATATGCCCGGAACTACTTTAAGATCACATTGTCCCATTACCACCGGTATAGATGTTATTGGTGACAAATGGACTTTACTAATAATAAGGCATATGCTTTTTCGTCATAAGCATACTTATGGTGATCTACTAGAAATGAAAGAAAGGATTGCTTCAAAAGTATTAGCTGAAAGATTAAGAACTTTAGCTGGAGATGGTTTGATTGAAAAAAGAAATCACCCCACCAATAAAAAAGTATTTTTATATACTTTAACTGACAAAGGAATTAGTACTATTGACATTATGGCTAAGATTATCGAATTTTCAGTAACCCATTATCGCAGTCAAATGATTACAAAACCGGTAGACAAAAATAAATTGTCTTATATCTATACCCATTCAAAATCGGAAGAAGTATTTATTAAAGATGCTAAGAAAGAGTATATAAAATTTAGAAAGAAATTATTAAATTTTTAGCAGCAAATTATTTTTTATAAAAAAAAGGCCACTAGCAATAGTGGCCTTTTTTTTATTGTTTGATTTTAAAATAATCATAAAAATAATCGGGCGATTTTAAATTGATAAATTCAGCTCTATTTTTATCAAAATCCTCATAGGTCAATGCCTGTATTTGTTCCTTAGTATAAGGCAATAGCTTTGAGGGCTCATTGGTTTTTGTAACAAAACCTAATCCATGATCGCAGTCTAAAACAAACACCTGCACATCCTGCCTGGTACATTGTAAGTATAAAATTGTTTTCCATACATCCCCATTCCAGGTTCCTTCAAAATCTCTTTGTTTCCACTGCTCAAAAGAACAAGCAGCCTCTTTTGTTAATGGATTACAATCATGCATAATAATGACCCCCTCTTTACTTAAATACTCCAGCACATTTTCAACATCTCTTGTTGAAAAATCATACTCATGCATGCCATCAATTAATGATATATCAATTTTATTATTATTCAATAAAGAAGCTGCGTCGTTACTAAAAAAATGATCGCTTGTTTTTTTGAAATACTTATTGAAAATATTTAAGGGATTCAAAATAATTTTTCCTAAAATCCTGAGCTTATCAAAAGTAAAATCTGGATCCACTGCAATTTTAAATATGCTTTTAATCCTGAAAAAGATATGCCCATTAAAAACTCCAATTTCAAGATAATTTTTTAGATTCTTATGTTTCATTAATAACCGAATGGCCTTAAGTCTATTCATCATAATTACATTTATGAAATAAAGGTATTGCAATTAAAACGATTTTAGATTTAAACCTACCCTTTAATAAAAAAAGACCATTGAAATTGATAAAATTATATATAGCGCTTGTTATTCTAGCCACTTTTAGTAACTTACTGTTTCAAATAATAACCTATGAAAAAGTTGTTTTTTACCGCATTATTAAGTGCACACATTTTAATGCTACAAGCCCAAGCTATTGATCCTTGGAAGCTAGAAGCAAAAAACTGGGACACGAAAAACTATTACGGTATTACGGCCGCCAATGGCATGATAGGTATTGTTTCTGCGCAAGAGCCTTTTAAAGTAAAAGACGTAGTATTGGCCGGGGCCTATGATTTATATGGCCGCGGAAGAGTGAGTAATTTTTTACGCAGTTTCAATTTATTGAATATGCAAGTAAGTGTTAATGGAGAACAAATTAATCTAAACAATACTCAAAATTTTACACAAAGTTTGGACATGAAAAATGCCAGCTTTACAGCCAGTTTTGACATGGGTGATAAAGCAAAAATTACTTACACGTATTATGCACTCCGTCAATTACCTTTTACCGTATTAATGGATGTAAGCATAACAGCATTAAAAGATATTGACCTAGGCGCTGCCAGTGTTATGGAAGCACCTGATGCCTTAAAAGAAGTTCAAAACTATTACAATGAAATTGATCGCCCACATGTGGTCATTAGTTTATTGACTTCCTCTGCAAAAAGCCCTACAGGAAAATTATTAATGTGCGCCTCCAATACTTTTTTATTTTCTGAAACGCATGGTACAGAACCAAGAGTGATTCATGAAATGTGGGATAACAATATGCACTTAATGAAATTTGCAAAAAAAATAAAAGCTGGAAGCACCTATCATTTTTCTATTGCAGGAAGTTCCATTACTTCGGCACATCATGAGGACCCATTAAATGAAGCAGAACGAATGACCATCTTTGCAAAATTAGAAGGTAGAGAAAGTTTAATTGAACATCATCAACAAGCTTGGGCCGAATTATGGAAAAGCGATATTCAATTAACAGGTGACGATCAAGCGCAACAAGATATTCATAGCATGCTATATCATTTATATTCTTTTGTTAGAGCAGGCTCCAATTTAAGTACTTCCCCAATGGGCTTATCTGGATTGGGTTACAATGGACATATTTTTTGGGACGCTGAATTATGGATGTATCCAGCCTTATTAGTTTTACATCCAGAGATGGCCAAGTCTATGATTCAATATCGTTTTGACCGACTAGAAGCAGCTCGACGCAATGCTTTTAACCATGGATATAAAGGAGCGATGTTCCCATGGGAAAGTGCAGGATCAGGTGTGGAAGAAACGCCAGTCTGGGCTTTGAGTGGCCCTTTTGAGCATCATATTACTGCCTGTGTTGGATTTGCCGCTTGGAACTATTATTGTGCTACCCAGGACAAAGAATGGCTTCAAACAACAGGCTGGACTTTATTAAAAGAAACAGCTAATTTTTGGGCTAGTAGGGTGGATAGAAAAGGACCAGGCCATTTTGAAATTAATAATGTGGTGGCGGCAGATGAGTGGGCCGAGAATGTAAATAATAATGCTTTTACCAATGCGGCGGCTATTGTGAATTTACAATCGGCTAATAAAGCGGCAGCGATTTTAGGTTTACCACAAAATGAGGATTGGGCTTTTGTAGCAAAAAATATACCCATTCTCACAATGCCAGATGAAACAGGTGAAGCAAAAGGGGTTACACAAGAACATGCTTCTTATAAAGGAGAAGGCATTAAACAAGCCGATGTAAATTTATTAGCCTACCCTCTTAAAGTAATTACCTCTAGTGCTCAAATAAAAAAAGACTTAGACTTTTATTCCAAAAGAGTCCCTAATCAAGGAACGCCTGCTATGACACAAGCCATCTTTAGCTTGCTGTATGAAAGATTAGGTGAAACTGAAAAAGCAGAACAATTTTTTAAAGAAGCATACACCCCTAATTTAAATCCTCCTTTTAGAGTAATTGCGGAAACCAAAGGCGGCACCAACCCTTATTTTGCTACAGGCGCTGGCGGAATTCTTCAGTCCCTACTGATGGGTTTTGGCGGACTAGACATTACCGAAAAAGGGATTGTTCAATTACCAAGTAAGCTGCCAAAAGCCTGGCAAAAATTAACCATTACAGGCGTGATGGGCAAAACCTATACAGTAAAGTAATATTTAGAAAAGGAAATTTGTCGATTATTTTGTAACTTATTGCCTAAGTAAAATACCTAGGTCATGTTAAACAAAACAAATGCAAAAAGTGGTAACAATAAATACAGACAAACTATATTAAACTTTGTTTGTATTATTTTACTAATGCCATTTGGCAAAGTGATGGCACAAACCATTCAGCCTATTCGCCCCTTAGATCTAAAACAAGTTGTAATTAACGACCCATTTTGGACGCCTAAATATAAATTATGGAATACCATTACCGTCAATGACGTTTTTGATAAATTAGAAGGGAAATATATTCCTGACCGCAAAGATTTAATTGAAGAGCAAAAGAAATTAGGTAAAACAAGAAATGCTTTTACCAATTTTGATAGAGTTGCTAAAGGCGAAAAGGATATAAAAATTCACGATGGTCCACCTTGGTATGATGGACTAGTTTATGAATCCATTAGAGGTGCTGCCGATTTGTTGGTAAAACATCCTGACGCACAACTACAAAATAAAATAGATGGTTACATTAACAGGATTGCTATGGCGCAAGCCATAGATCCAGATGGTTATATTAATACCTATACCACCCTCACTAATTCCAACCGACGTTGGGGAACCAATAATGGGGATGATAAATGGCAACACGATATTTACAATGCAGGAATGTTAGCAGAAGCCGCAGTTCATTATTATAACGCAACACATAACACTCAACTTCTTAAAGTTGCAGTAAAAATGAGCAATTATATGTTTCAGCAAATGGGACCAGCGCCTAAAAATAATGTTATTCCAGGTCATGGTGGTCCCGAGGAAGCCCTTTTAAAACTTTATTATTTATTTAAAAATAATCCAAATTTAAAAAAAGAAATAGCAGCCCCAGTGAATGAACAAGAATACTATAGCCTCGCTAAATATTGGATTGAAAATAGAGGACACTATGGAGAAGGAGTACATAGTCGAAAAAGTGACAGTAGTTATAATCAAGATCATCAACCAGTATTCGAACAAAAAAGTATCGAAGGACATGCAGTAAGAGCAACCCTTTTAGCCACCGGAGTGGCTGCTATGGCCATCGAAAATAATGATCAAAGATATATTCAAACCGCTAAAAATTACTGGGACAATATGATAGGCAAGCGAATGTTTATTACTGGTGGCGAGGGTGCAATGGCTAATGGTGAAAGATTTGGCAAAGACTATTTTATTCCAGAGTCGGCCTATTTAGAAACTTGCGCTTCAATAGGTGCTGCTTTTTTCTCAGAACAAATGAATGAACTGCAAGCAGATGGAAAATATATGGATGAGTTTGAACGTGTATTGTACAATAATTTACTTTCTGGAATTTCTCTCAGTGGAGACCATTACCATTACGAAAATCCTTTAATCACAAAAGATCATCCAAGATGGGCTTGGCACGATTGTCCTTGTTGCCCGCCTATGATTTTGAAAATGATTGGTGCCTTACCTAGCTATATCTACGCAACAGATGATAATGCCTTATATGTTAATTTATTTATTGGAAGCAAAGCCACTACCCAATTAAAAAATGGCAATGCCATTCAAGTTCAACAAGTAACAAATTATCCATGGAAGGGAAAATCGGTTATTACCATTAACCCCGCTACTGCTAAAAATTTTACAGTAAAAATTAGAATCCCTGGTTGGGCCAATAGCAAAGAAAATCCATTTGATCTTTATCATTCAAAAGTAAATCAGCAGGTAACCATTAAAGTAAATCAGAAATTAATAGCCTACGCTGTTGAAAATGGTTATGTAGCAATTACTAGAAAGTGGAATAAGCAGGATATCATTGAAATTAATCTCCCAGTGGAACCAAGATTGGTTACACCAAATAATTCCATACAAACCTTAAATGGGAAAATAGCCATTGTAGCTGGACCTATTGTTTATGGTATTGAAGCAATTGACAATCCTGAATTAGAAAGTTATAGTATCAACGCCTCAACCACATTGCAACTAAATTATAAGCCCAATTTACTCAATGGTATTAATACCATCACTGGAGTAGCAAAAACAGCTAATAATACAATGGTTAATTTCACGGCTATTCCATTTTTTTCAATTGGTAACCGAAATGTGAGTTCTCCTTATAAGGTTTGGATGTTAAATCAAAAATAAGAAGGGGCTAATCTTGTGGATAAGCCAAGCCTCCCTTGGCTCTCACTTGATCTAATAATTGTATCAATACGAGTGACTCTTCAAAAGTCATTAAGTCACTCTCCATTTTGCCCGTTAATAAGCAATCTGTTGCATGCTGTGCTTCGTATTCGTAGCCAATGCCTTTTGTTTTTTCAACTTCGATTAATTCATAATTTTTCCCCCCATCTGTCGAAAATTGAATTGTACAAGAGGGCTCATAAAAACGCTGTGTTAACTTGATATTCCCTTTGGTACCAAAAATTTGTAGGTCAATAGGGATATCTGCTTTGAAGGTAGAAAACAATTGTGCCACAGCCCCATTATGGTAGTGAAAGGTTATCGCACATTGCTCATCTGCCCCAGAGGCATTAGGCACCATGGCCACTTCCATATCATCGGGATTACCTAAAATATGCAATGCAAAGAAAATATTATAAATACCAATATCCAGTAAAGTGCCGCCGCCCAATTCAATTTCTGTAAGTCGTTTATTAGAATCCGCACTCGTCTTAAATCCAAAATTTGCCTGCAGGGCAGTTACTTCTCCTATCATTCCTTGGGCTACTATTTCCTTTAGTTTAATAAAGTGTGGTAAAAAGCGAGACCACAATGCCTCCATTAAAAAAATCTTTTTTTCTTTCGCCAACTGTATCATTTCCATTACCTGCTTTTGATTAATGGCAAAAGGCTTTTCGCACAATACGGCTTTATGATGCTGTAAACACATTAAAGTATTCTCATGATGTAATATATGCGGCGTAGCAATATAAATGATGTCAATATCCTTATCCTCCACTAATTGCAAATAAGAACTATACCTCTTTTCAATAGAAAATAAATTCGCAAAAGCATCTGCATTTTCTTGAGTTCTAGAACCTACCGCTACCAGTTTGGCATTTTGAACATGCTGCAAATCGGCTGCGAATTTTTTGGCAATACTCCCGGCACCCAGAATACCCCAACGAATAATTTTTGACATAGTTGACTTAATTTACCCTTTTAATAGGAAATTAAAGATACAAAACGAAGTAATGAGAAAAATAGTAATTTTAGGTCTATTATTTTAAATAGTTTAGAATTTTAATATATTTAATAATCAAGGGCTAAGGTCCCTTCAAGTCATGAAAAAATATTTACTTAGTAGCTTTATAGTTTTTATTACGGTGGTCCAGTTGGCTTGTACCAAAGCATCACCTTCTAGCGAAACCACCACTCCTATCATTGAAATTAAGAACGGAGTAGACGTACCAAGTGGCGCCAATGATGGAGTTACTTTTTTAAATGCAGGAAAATCTGTCCTCTTTAATTTTTACGCCCCTAAAAAAAAGACAGTATCCATAATTGGTGATTTTAATAATTGGAAAACAAGTACCGCTTATAACTTAAAAAATTCTAAGGATGGCACAAGATGGTGGATCCAAATAGATAATTTAGACCCTTCCATAGAATATGCCTACCAATACCTCATTGATGATAATATTAAAGTGGCAGATCCCTATACTGAAAAAGTACTCGACCCAAATCATGATTACAATATTCAAAACTCAACCTATCCAAATCTTAAAACTTACCCATCTAGTTTTACAACAGGCATTGTTAGCACTTTTTATTATAACCAACCGGCGTATACCTGGCAAGTAGCAAATTTTAAAAGGCCTGAACCAAAAAATTTAGTGGTTTATGAGTTACTTGTTCGAGATTTTGTTGCAACACATGATTATAAAACCATTAAAGACACCCTAAATTATTTTGTAAGATTGGGAATTAATGCCATTGAACTAATGCCATTTAATGAATTTGAGGGCAATGAGTCCTGGGGTTACAATCCCAATTTTTACTTTGCACCAGATAAATATTATGGTACGAAAAACGATTTAAAAGCATTGATTGACGCCTGCCATCAAAAAGGAATTGCTGTAATTCAAGATATAGTACTTAATCATTCATTTAGCACTTCCCCGATGGTTCAAATGTATTGGACTGGGCAAGCGCCTAACTCAGACAATCCATGGTATAATTCCGCCCCAACTCATCCTTTCAATGTGGGTTTCCAATTTAATCATGAAAGTTTGGCAACAAAAAACTTTACTAAAAATGTGCTTAAATGGTGGATGACGGAATACCATTTAGATGGTTTTAGATTTGATTTAGCTAAAGGATTTACACAAACCAATACAGGATCGGATGTAAACGCTTGGGGTAATTACGACGCTTCGCGTGTTGCCATTTGGAAAGACTATAATAGTTATATAAAATCAATAGATCCTAATTTTTATGTAATTCTTGAAAATTTTGCGAGCAATAAAGAAGAAGAGGAGTTAACCAGTTTAGGCATGATGACATGGGGAAATATGAGCTTTAACGGACAACAAGCCACAATGGGTTATAATGATAGTGGCGGTTCTTGGGACTTAAGTGGTTTATTTTATAACAATCGAAGTTTAAGTAATCCTTATGCACTAGTTGCTTATCTTGAAAGTCATGATGAAGAAAGGCTGCAATTTAAAAATGCAGCTTATGGAAATAGCAGTGGCAACTATAATATAAAAAACTTAGCCACCGGTTTAAAAAGAAATGAACTAGGTGCTGTTTTTATGTTGGCCGTCCCTGGTCCCAAAATGATATGGCAATTTGGGGAACGTGGCTATGATGTTAGTATTAACGATGGTGGAAGATTAAGCAACAAACCTCCCCGTTGGGAATATATGTCAGACGTTAATAGATTGGCGCTATTTAATTTGTACTCAAAAATGATCAAGCTTAAAATAAAAAATTCTGTATTTACAACCACTAGCTTTACCTATAGTTTAACTAGTACCTTTAAATCTATTTTACTAGATGGTAAAGAAGGCACCTATGTGCAAGTGGTGGGCAACTTCGGTGTAGGAAATATTTCAAAGATAGTAAGCTTCCCAATTACAGGAATTTGGACAGATCAAATAGATAATTCGACTATCAATGTAAACGAACTCAATTATTCCATTACATTAGCGCCAGGCGAATATCATGTATACAGTAATCGAAACTTAATTAAATAGGATTGTATTTATTTCCAAGTACTTATTACCAAGTAGTAATATAGAAATTAAAACTTTGAAATAAGTTTATCAATTTTAGTTGTCTCTACTAAAAATCCATCGTGCCCGTAATTGGTTTCTATAACACAATGCTGCGCAAGTTGGATATTTTGATTTAAAAAAGATTGTTCGGCCACTGGAAAAAGCAAATCTGAACTTATACTTATAATAAGTGTCTTTGCTTTAATATTTGCAAGGGCGTTTTTTAATCCACCTCTATCCCTACCAACATCATGCAAGTCCATCATTTTTGAAAGTAAATAGTACGAATAGGCATTAAAACGATTGGCTAATTTTTGTCCCTGATACTTTTGATAAGAAATAGCCTTATGTTCAAATTTTTGCGCTGTTTCCACGTCTTCGATCTCATCTAATTGATTCTGATTATAAATTTCAGCACTACGATAAGATAATAAAGCAATACTTCTTGCAAGTTTAAGGCCTTCCACACCAGCATCATTTATATTTAATACCCAGCTAGGGTCATTCTCTATTGCCCACCTTTGAGAAGCATTAAATGCAATACCCCAAGGTGAATGTTTTGCATTGGTAGCCAAAGGAATAATTGTTTTAAATAAATTGGGTTCCGTAATAGCCCATTCAATGAGTTGTTGTCCGCCTAATGAGCCCCCTATTCCCATTTCTATGGAATTAATTTCTAGATGTTCTTTCAACAATTGAAATGCTTTAATTACATCTCTATTGGTGAACAAAGGGAACTGATGGTAAAAAGGCTCCTCTGTTGATGGATTAATGGATAAAGGCCCAATACTACCATAACAACTGCCTGGAATATTTACACATATAATAAATTGTGTCTTTACATTGAATTTAGGGCTACTTACAATTAAATCGCTCCACCAATCAAATGGATTGCTATTGGCAGTTAGTGCATGAAAAATCCAAACTACATTGTTACGCTCAGCATTCAGTTCGCCAAAGCTATGGTAGCCTAAGTGAATCCCATTTAGCTTTTCCCCACTCTCTAATTCAAATTCAACATCCGAAGTAAATATTTGATGAATCACTTTATATAAATTAAATCATCCGTTTAAAAATTCAAACGGATGATTGGTATAGTATAGATGGCTTTACAACTATTAATTTAAAACAGCTTCCTTGTTGAATACTTTTTGAAAAGCTTGTTCAAAGTCGGCTTTAATATCATCAATATGTTCTATTCCTACGCTCACTCTAACTTGATTAGGTAAAACTCCGCTTGCTTTTTGTTCTACTTCACTTAATTGATCGTGAGTGGTTGAAGCAGGATGAATGACTAAAGTTTTTGCATCTCCAACATTGGCTAAATGACTGGCTAATTCTAATTGATCAATAAATCGAGCCGCTTGTTCTTTACCTCCTTTAATACCAAATTGAAGTACGCCACCAAAACCATTACTTAAATATTTTTTTGCCAACCCATTGTACTCACTACTTTTTAAGCCTGGATATAAAACATATTCAACAGAAGGGTTCAACTCCAACCATTCTGCCAATGCCAATGCATTGTCTGCATGACGTTGTGCCCTTAATGATAAAGTTTCTAATCCTTGAATTAACAAGAAGGAATTAAATGGCGATTGTGATGCACCAAAATCTCTTAATCCTTCAACTCTTGCACGAATAATAAATGAAATATTTGGAAGGCCCAATGGATTACCTTCCCCAAATACATCCCAAAATATTAAACCGTGGTACCCCTCAGAAGGTTCAGTAAATTGAGGGAATTTGCCATTACCCCAATTATAGTTTCCACCATCCACAATCACACCACCAATAGTTGTACCATGACCCCCTATCCATTTTGTAGCAGACTCTACTACTATATTCGCGCCATGTTCCAAAGGCTTGAAAAAATAACCGCCTGCCCCAAAAGTATTGTCCACTATTAAAGGCAAGTCATATTCTTTAGCTAAGTCAACAAATTTCTTGAAATCTGGAATATTCAATTTTGGATTTCCAATGGTTTCAAGATAAATCGCTTTCGTATTTTTATCAATTAATGGAACAAATGTTTCCACATCGTCTCCATTAGCAAATCTTGCCTCAATACCTAATCTTTTGAAAGTAACTTTAAATTGATTGTAAGTTCCTCCATACACATAAGAGGTGGAAATAAAATTATCTCCTGATTGTAAAATATTAGAAAGCGCCAAAAACTGAGCCGATTGACCGCTACTAGTGGCCAATGCGGCTACTCCGCCTTCTAAGGCAGCAATTCTATTTTCAAAAACATCTGTTGTGGGATTCATTAATCGAGTATAGATATTTCCAAACTCTCTTAGTCCAAACAAATTAGCGGCATGCGCTGCATTGTTAAAACCATAGGAAGTGGTTTGATAAATAGGCACAGCTCTTGATTTTGTGGTTGGATCAATTTGTTGACCTGCGTGTAACTGAAGTGTTTCAAAGTGTAATTTGCTCATGTTGGGTGGTTGAAAGGTTTATTTTGTCTACTATTTTTATAGACTTATTAATTAAAAAAATAGTTATCTTTTAGTATATCATTAATGTGTTTATTGGATTCATGTACAAAAACAAAATAAAACTTACCTGTACCTGGAATATCCTACCCGGAACAAATATCTATTCCCCTTCTTGATAAATTCTAAAGTATTGGTACAAAGAAAGGGAGGTAAATTCACATTACCAAATAAAAGTCTACTTTTTTTGTAGACTTATAATTAGATGAATTATTAAACTTTGAAATTTTGCAATTAAAGGTTAATTTGCTAATAGCTAGCTTGCTATTCATTTCTATCCCGTATACAATGATGCAATTTATAGGTCATTTCCACCCCCTTATTGTACATATGCCTATAGGCATCATGCTTCTAGGGGGTTTTCTACTATTTTACCAAGGCCCCCAATTAAACAAATTTGATAAAGTTATTTCCTTGGCTTTCTTAGTGGGAAGTATTAGTGCCACTTTAGCCTGTTTCACTGGATGGCTATTAGCTCAATCAGGCGAGTACGACAGCGTATTAATACAAAAACATCAATGGGTAGGTATCGCCACTGCTGCAATTGGATGGACGATTTATTTTAATAAATATAAAAAAGTTTTAGCCATTAGCTTAGTGGTGTTAATAATAATAACGGGGCATTTGGGGACTACTTTAACACATGGCGAAAACTATTTATTTAGTTCAAATAAAGAAGAAAATATTGAACAAAAAAATATTATAGTAGCAAAAAAAATTGAAACAGTTTTAAAAGGTAAGGATTCCATTAAAATAGTAAGTTATAATGAATACAAAGAAGAAATAAAACCCATCTTACAAGTACGATGTTATAATTGTCACGGCCCCTTAAAACAAAAAGGTGGCCTTCGCTTAGACAGTGAATCATTTATAAAAAAAGGCAGCAAAGAGGATATTGTATTGGTAGTGAACAACCCGCTAAAAAGTAAAATGTACACTAATTTAGTTTTACCAATGGAGGATGACAAACATATGCCTCCTAAGGGTAAACATCAACTTACTAACCAAGAAATTACGACCATTAAGCAATGGATTGCAAATGGAGCTTCTTTTGAAGACAAAATAGATACGATAACAAATAGTCTAAAAGAATCTACAGCAGATTCTGTGTATTTAATGGAAATAAATAAAGTCAAAGCGATTGGTACTAAATTACTATCTGTCGTAAAAGAAAATAGGCCAATTGCAATTAATAGTGCAACCATAGAGTTGTTTAAGAATAAAAATATACTATTAACCAGTTTGGAGGAAGGATCTAACTTTATCGTTGCTAACTTTATAAATGCAGTGCCTTTCAATAGTGAGGACATTGCTGATTTAAAATTAATTAAAAATCAATTATCTGTATTAAAACTTTCTAATTTACCCATAAAAGACAGTGACATTAAAATCATCAGTAATTTTAAAAATATCACCAGGCTAAATCTAGAAAACACAGCCATTACTGACGAATCAATTACCTACCTGAATCAATTGCCTAAATTAGAGCAACTTAACTTATACGGAACCAATATTACAGATGAAAGTTTAAAACAATTGTCGATGTATAAAAATTTATCCGTACTTTATTTATGGAAAACAAAGGTGACCAAAGCGGGCATTGAAAATTTTGTAAAAATAAAGCCAAATGTAAAAATTGAAATGGGCGATTTTAAATTTCAAAAAAAATGAAAAAGTATTATTTAATAATAGGTTTTATTATTTTTCTGTTTGCATTTAATGCAAGCTCAAAACTACCGGAAGAGGTCGCGGCCGCTTATAAAGAATTACCAACCATCATCGATTATAATGAGCATGTAAAACCAATTTTATCAGATAAATGCTACGCTTGTCATGGCCCTGATATTACAAAGCAAAAAGCAGGTCTTAGATTAGATATTGCCGATTCAGCCTATGCTCCATTAAAAGAAAGCCCAGGCAAAGTGGCCATTTTCCCTGGCAACTTAAATAAAAGTGAATTATTCCATCGTATTATATCTAAGGATCCAGAATACATGATGCCAATGCCAAAGTCTCACTTAAGTTTAAGTGCAAAGGAAAAAGCGATACTTATTAAATGGATAGAAAATGGCGCCGTATATAAGCCTCATTGGGCATTTGTAGCCCCTATAAAAAAGTCTATCCCAATGATTTTTAACTTAAATGTAAATAACCCAATAGATAATTTTGTTTTTAGTAAAATACAACAAGAAGGACTTCAACCCTCCCCCGCTGCGTCAAGAGAAATATTATTAAGAAGAGCTTCATTGGACTTAACTGGACTACCCCCTACTATAGAGGAATTGGATCAGTTTTTAAATGATAAAAGTGCCAATGCATATGAAAAACAAGTGGATAGGTTAATGAGCTCTCCACATTATGGAGAAAAAATGGCAACACAGTGGCTTGACCTAGCTCGTTTTGCAGACTCTTACGGCTATACGGTTGATCGAACAAGAGACATGTCCGTTTATAGAGATTGGGTGATTCAATCATTTAATGAAAATTTATCTTACAAAAATTTTATAGAATATCAATTGGCTGGCGATTTAATGTCCTCCCCAACTAAGGAAATGATTATTGCCACCGCTTTTAATAGGAACCATCCACAAAATATGGAAGGAGGAATTATAGAATCAGAGTTCCAAACTGAATATGTAATGGACCGCACCAATACCTTTGGGGAAGCTTTTTTATCTATTTCTGTGGGATGCGCAAGATGTCATGATCATAAATACGACCCTGTTTCCCAAGAAAACTATTACCAACTATATAGCTTTTTTAATAATGTGAAAGAAGCGGGTCAAATTTCCTGGAACGACGATATGCCCACCCCTACTTTATTATTACCAACAAAAGATGAAGAGAAAACTATACAATATATTAAGGCTAAAATAAATGAAAAGGAGAACCAGTTAAAAGAAGTATCAAAAAGCACTCGAATGGACTTTTTAAATTGGGTGGACGAAGAAAAATATAAAACCATTGAGCAGGATGGCCTATCCAACTCTTTTCTACAGGCTTATTTTACATTCGAAGATTCATTAAATAATAGTGTCTCCGATACCAATCATGCTATCATGAGGCAGGATTGGGAAACTAAAAGCGAGAAGCCCTTATTAGAAAAAAATAGTAATGGGCAACACCTAAAATTAAATGGGGATGTTTATTTAGATTTAAAAAATATTGGAATTTTTAGAAAATCAGACCCTTTTACAATTGGCGTTTGGCTATCAATTCCAAAAGATATGAAAGAAGGTGTTATTTTTCACAAAAGCAATGCAGAAAGATTATACAATTTTAAAGGATACAATGTGTCGATGAATAACAACAGACTTGAAATGACCATGGCACACACGGCACCCTCCAATGCCATTACCAAAGTAGCCTTGACGGATGTCCCACGAAATAAATGGATTCAGTTAACCATGACCTACGATGGCAGTTCGGAAGCCAAAGGATTAAATTTATTTATAGATGGCGCCCCATTGGCTATGGAAACTGTGATTGATCAATTATATAAAGACATCGTATTTTTTAACAAAGAGGAGCCTGCCTTACAATTTGGCGCGTGGTATCGTGGTCTTGGTTTTAAAGATGGAAAAATAGATGAGATTAGTGTTTACAATAGAGTATTAACTACTTTTGAAATTAAAGTTTTAGCTAAAAAAGCCAATTGGGGGGAAGTTATTCAAAAGTCAAGAAAACAATTGACCAAAGAGGATCTTGAAATTTTGAAAGAATATTATACCTCAGCCATTGATCCCCAAATTATAGAAGCCAGAACTGCACTTCAATTACAGAGAAAAATATTTTCAGACTCTACTGAAAATATAAAAGAATTAATGGTTATGCAGGAAATGGCCAAGCCAAAGAAAACTTATTTATTAAGCAGGGGGCAATACGATGCGCCATCAAAGGAAGTATTTCCCAATACACCAGAAAGAATATTTCCATTCCCTACCCATTTACCAAAGAATAGATATGGTTTAGCGCAATGGCTTACCGATGAACGCAACCCACTAACGGCAAGAGTAGCGGTGAATCATTTATGGCAAAATTTCTTTGGCAATGGTATTGTAAAGACTGCAGAAGATTTTGGAAATCAAGGTGAAATGCCAAGTCATTTAGATTTATTGGATTGGCTGGCTCTTGAGTTTAAAGAAAATGGGTGGAACGTAAAAAAATTGAATAAGTTAATAGTGATGTCTGCTACCTATCAACAAGATTCTAAAGCAAGTTTGATAGCCAAAGAAAAAGATCCCGAAAATAAATTGCTAGCAAGAGGTCCAGCCAATAGATTGACTTCGGAAATGATTCGTGATAATGCCTTAACGGCTTGTGGCATACTAAATAAAAAAATTGGAGGAAAAAGTTTTTACCCCTATCAGCCAGAAGGATTGTGGGAGATTAATAATACCAACTATATTCAGGACAGTACAGATGAAATTTATAGAAGAAGTTTATACATCGTTCTTAAAAGAACAGTGCCTAATCCCACGCTTGCTAATTTCGATGGGCCTTCAAGAGCCTCCTGTGTGGTAAGAAGACAATCCACCAATACGCCTTTGCAAGCCCTAGTTACTTTAAATGACCCTACCTTTATCGAAGCTGCTAAAATAATGGGGGAAGAAATGAGCAAGCAACCAAATAGTCAAAGTGCCATCAATGATGTATACAGAAAATTGACAGGAACATCACCCACCTCAAAAGAAATTGCATTACTTACCGCTTTACAACAAAACGAATACAGTAAATTTAAATCCAACCCAAATAAAATTAAAGGGTGGTTGAATACAGGCTTATATAAAATAAATAAAACATTAGACCCCTCATTGGTGGCAGCAAATACCGTGGTAGCAAGTACCATTTTAAATTCAGACGCCACAATAACAAAAAGATAATAGTATGGGACACGATCCAGATTTTAAAATACAGCATCCCGATTTTGAGCAGTTGAATAAAAGATTAGAAAGAAGGGATTTCTTAAAAAAAACTGCAGGTGGTTTAGGTGCTCTGGCATTAGGTACTTTATTAAGTGGCAGTATTTCTAGCAAAACCTTTGAACAACAAATTTTAGACGCCTTACCCACCATAGCTCCTAAAGCAAAAAGAGTGCTTTACTTATTTATGAGTGGGGGTCCTTCCCAATTTGAAACATTTGATTATAAACCGATGCTAAGTTCGATGCTAGGAAAAGGACTTCCAGAATCGGTAAGAAATGGACAAAGACTCACAGGAATGAGTGCTAATCAATCCATATTACCCATTGCACCCTCTTTTTGTGACTTTAAGCAATATGGAAAAAGTAAAACCTGGGTAAGCGATCTATTACCTTATACCGCAGAAGTGGTAGATGAATTGTGTATCATTAAATCCATGTATACCGAACAAATTAATCACGACCCGGCGCTTACATTTTTTCAAACAGGGCATCAGCTTCCTGGTCGACCATCGATTGGTTCATGGTTGAGTTATGGTTTAGGTTCTGAAAATAAAAATTTGCCTGCTTTTATAGTGTTGGTTTCAAAAAATGCATCAAGAGACCAGCCTTTGTATGCAAGATTATGGGGCAATGGATTTTTACCATCACAACACCAAGGGGTGCAATTTAGATCAGGCAATGACCCGGTTTTATTTTTAAACAACCCCGAAGGATACGATGGAAAAGATAGAAAAGAAATGCTCAGTTATTTAAACAAGTTAAATGAGATGCAAAATGATATTTGGGGAGATCCGGAAGTAGAGGCAAGAATGTCACAATACGAATTGGCTTTTAGAATGCAAACTTCAGTGCCTGACGTGATGGACACTTCCAATGAAACAGACGAAGTATTTGAATTGTATGGACCGGAAAGTAGAGATAAAGGCACTTATGCAGCCAATTGTATTTTGGCTAGAAAATTATTAGAAAAAGATGTTCGCTTTGTTCAATTGTATCACCAAGGTTGGGATCATCATGGATCCTTGCCACAAGGTATGAAGCAACAATGCAAACAAACCGATCAACCCACCGCTGCATTAATTATGGACTTAAAAAGAAGAGGCATGCTAGAAGATACTTTAGTTATTTGGGGAGGTGAATTTGGAAGGACTGTTTATTCCCAAGGTAAATTAGAGAAAGACAATTATGGCAGAGACCACCATCCTCGTTGCTTTACCATGTGGATGGCAGGCGCTGGTGTAAAACCAGGCATGTCTTATGGCGCAACTGATGACTATAGTTATAATATTATAAAAAATCCAGTTCATGTTCATGATTTTCAAGCAACCCTATTGCATATTATGGGATTAAATCATGAAAACTTGGTATACAAATATCAAGGAAGGCGATTCCGATTAACGGATGTGTCTGGAAAAATAATTAAAGAAATATTATCATAGGATTCAACCTTTGATAACTTTAACTAATAGTGGTTCTTTTTAAAATAAATTTCTTATTCTATATATTTAACCACTCGGGCAAGCTTTCCATTGGCATTAGTACCCTCTAAAACTATTTGTAATTTTTTACTAATGTCATTATTATAAAATTCTAATCTTATCCTAGGATTGCGTTTATTAGTTAGAACATAAGGATTCCAATACAATGTGGTTCGTTGATCCAATTCAAAGTTTTCAGTTGGCTTCTCATAATCTGGATTAAAAAATTCCTTAAATACAGAATAACCTCCTAAAACTTTATATTCCAATCCTTCGCTTTTTATGTTTTTTCCTTTGGTGCTAGTGCCCCGCTTTGTATAAATAGCAATGGCTCCACCACTTCCACCTCCAGCAGAACCAAAAAATGGAGGCCTAATGGCTTTGATATAAGCTATATCAGCAATGGGTATATTTTGTACCGATTCTAATGGCGTGTTCAATTCATTAACAAAGAAATCAGTTCTATTGCCTCTCCAAGTAGCAGAAGCCTGCGAGCCAAAAGCATTAATAGTCAATCCTGGCACTTTTGATTGTAGAAAGGTCAATACACTAATTGAGCCAAGTGCGTATGGATCGGTCGATAAATCAAAAGAAGTACCATCTCCTCCAGAGAAAAAGCCAGTAGCATATTTTTCATCTAGTAACTGTATTGGAGACTTCACTTTAGACTTTACTACCACTTCTTTTAAAGTAACCGATTCTAATAATTTTTTTTGCTTTTCTTGTTCAAGTAAAATAAAATTTAATTTAGACCTAGCCATACTGTCATTCCAATTTCGATGAAAAACATCAGCATCAATTGGTAATTTTTTAAATTGTTGTTTCAAAAATCCATTTTCAAAATTTACTACTGCTATGTTGTTCAATTTTGAGGTACTATTTACTCCGTAATATATTCTTGAAGTATCAAAATAGAAAACTGATTTATCTTCAAAACTACCATCGCTTAAAATGGGAACAAATAGCATTTTATTGCTGCTATCCTTTCCTTTTATAATTACATTTAAAAGCAACTCGTCTGATAATTTTAAAGACGAACTGGCATACACTTTCCCTGAAAATTTCATAAAATCTACTTCTTTAGGATAAGTTTGAACAGGTAAAATACCTGCTTTAATTTTATCCCAATCAAATTTTCGCCATCCATTGGTAAGCATTACTAAATCTAAGTGTGCTGCCACACTATCTGCATCACTTGAAAAATAATAAGCAGGATGATATACTTTACCGCGAATTTCATTGCTTAAAAGAAAGTCAGAATAAATAGTTTGTTGTTCTGGTAAAACAATGGAAGCATCTGTAATGGATATAGACATATTTGATTCTGTAGTATCCTTGACCATTATTTCAAGTACATTTTTACCTCTTTTAGCAACATTCGCTACAACTACTGAAAGCATCGCATTGTATTCGTGTAAACGGTTATTGACCAACATAATTCTTTCAGCAAGCGGTACCCAATCATTAGAGAATAAGGAAAACTGAACCACCCCAGTAGGTAGTTCCTCTATAGGCAAACCCACTTTCTGTATAATTCGTTCTTCTCCTTTAAAATCAACGTTATAAAGTAATTGCTGATTTTGATGGACCAACAATCTTAGGTGCTTAAAACTTTGTGGAACATCGGAAGTTCGTTCTACCTGAACATAGGCTTTCTCAACATCCATACTAAGCTTAATTATAACACCCTCTTTATTTGCAGGCATGATGGGCGTTACCCCTTTTTGCGCATTTTCGTCTGTCCAGTTTAATTGATATTTTTCTCCAGCAACTGGTTTTAATTTAAAAAAGCCCATGCCATCATGCGCTACTTTTAAAGTATCCAACACTTTATTTTTGTCATTTACTAAAAATCCTTTTATAAATACTGGAATACCAGCACTGTTGGTGGCCTTAAAGGCTACTTTACTATTGAGTCCATTGACCAATACTCCACCTTCAGGAAAAACATCAACTCTTGTTTTTGTGGCTGTATTTGCTTTTGTTTTTGCTATAGAACCATCATTAATAGGAATATTTTTTTCGTAAAGAAATACACTATCATCATTCAACATCCAACGCGTAAATGCTTTTAACCTTATAAAGTCACCTTTGTAATTAGCAGGCACTTCCAAACTTCCCTTGGCAGATGATTTAAATAATGGAGCAACTGTTTGTTTTAAATAATTACCATTAGCATCATACCAATTAACATAAATATTTTTGCTTAAAGTAGTCCATTCTAACCCAGATAAAACATAAAGTTTATAAAATATGGTTTCCCCCTTATTATACATAGTTCTATCAAAATGAATATGCATTTTTTCATGAGGGAATTGTTGTTCATAAATATTCAATACAGAATCATAAACTTGAGCTTGGGCCTTTTCAGTAAGAAAAGTCATTAATAGCCATACAAAACAATTCAATATTATTATTTTTTTCATCTTCGCTTAGTTTTTCGATAGCTTATATTAATCACTTGTCAAAGTTAGGTATTTGTATAGGATAGCACCTTAAAAAAAAGAAGAAAATAAACTATAAATTCTCAAAAGCTTTCATCATAAAAATGGCGGTTTCTCCAAATTCTTTGCCTTTGTTCATTCTGTCAATGGCAGCTCTTTCCAAGGCCAACTCCTCTGTTTGAGTGGTAAGGATCCCAAATATAATTGGCGTAGTATTTAATGCAGACAATTGGCTAATCCCATGGGTCACATATTGACAAACATATTCATAGTGGTCCGTATCGCCTTTGATAATAGCGCCAATTACAATGATAGACTTATACTTACCAGTACTAATTAATTTATTGGCATACACGACTGTTTCCACTGCACCGGGACATTCAAATAAAGTAAATGTCCGCTTTTCTTGAGTCAAATAATCAACACAACCCTTTTCTAACAAATTGGTGATTTCTGGATTGAACTGTGCTTTTATAATGGCAATCATGGTTTAATAATTTAATTAAATTTTAAAGTATGGTGTCCAAGTTGTATTTTATCTGAAAGGTATTTTTGATTTTGTTCAGTGGAAGTAACTGGTACCTGCAAAACATCAAAATTGAAATTTGCATTTTTAAGTGCATTTACTTTCTCAGGGTTATTGCTCACTAAACTAAAGTTATTTATATCCAAAGCTTTTAACATCCAAATGGCATCAATATAGTTTCTATTGTCCTTTGGCAAGCCTAATTGCTCATTGGCTTCATAAGTATTATGACCTTTTTCTTGTAAAGCATAGGCTGCAATTTTATTGCCAATACCAATACCTCGACCTTCATGCCCTCTTAAGTATACTATATAACCATGCCCATTTTCGGCAATCAATGCTAATGAATCATGTAATTGTTGTTGACAATCGCATCTTAAACTTCCAAAAACATCTCCAGTTAAACATTCACTATGGATTCTTACTACAGGCTTATTTTGACTGGTTTTCATACTTATTAATACCTGCTCCTTACCAGTTAAATAATTTTCGAACACTTCGATGTCAAAATTGCCAAATGAAGTTGGTAAGCTAGATTTTGAAACAAAAAGTAAATGATTTTCGTTTTGATTTCTATAATCTATGATTTGCTGTATAGTAATTATTTTAAGCTCCAATGTTTCAGCAAAATTAAAAAGCTCCTCTCTTCTCATCATATTACCCTCTGCATCCATGACTTCGCAAATGATCGCAGCTGGCTCATGTCCAGTTAATTTACACAAATCAACTGCTGCTTCGGTATGCCCTTGTCTTGCCAATACTCCATTTACTTTAGATACCACTGGAAATAAATGACCTGGTTTAATAAAATCAGTTGGTAGGCTATTGGGATTTGCAATTTGAGCAGCGGTAATAGCACGCTCTTTAGAGGAAATACCTGTCGTAATGCCCAAAGCAGCACTAGCATCAATAGAGTCGTAAAAGGCGGTATGAAAAGGATCCAATTGATTCGATGGTACAGGGGATAGATTTAATCGAGTGGCAATTTTTGAATCTATAGCAATGCATACTAATCCTTTTGCGCTGGTGGCGCAAAGATTAATTTTTTCTTGTGTGGCAGCGTCGGCTGGAAAAACGATATCTCCTTCATTTTCTCTTGACTCATCATCCACTACAAGAATTGGATTGCCATTTTTAAATGCTAATAAAGCATCTTCAATTGTATTAAACATTTTATAGCGCTCTTTTATTTAATAATTTTTCAGTGTATTTAGCCAATATGTCAAATTCTATATTTACTAAATCATTTATTTTCAAAAAAGACATATTGGTTTTTTCAATGGTAACCGGGATAATGCATAATTCTATTTCATTATCAATAACATTATTGACTGTTAAGCTTACACCATTGATAGCAACAGAACCTTTATATACTAAATATTTTGAAAATGAATCTGGTACTTGAATGGTAAAAAACCATGCTTTTTGCTCTGGTGTAATTTTAGAAACCAATGCAGTGGTATCTACATGACCTAACACATAATGTCCACCTAAATAACCTGTGGGCTGCATAGGTAATTCGATATTTATTTTAGCTCCTTTTTTATAGTACTTTATAATTGTTTTATCAATACTTTCCGTCGAAACAAAAAAAGATAAAAAAGGACCTTCAATTTTAATAGCTGACAAACACGCCCCATCAATAGCAACGCTGTCTCCCAAGTTTACTTTGGAGGCAAATGCGGAGGCTTCAATTATTAACTCCCAACCTTGATCATTTGGTATAATATCTGCGATGAATCCGTTGGATACAATTCCTGTAAACATTTGCGTATTTCTTGTAAATTTGAGGTGCAAAGATAATTCAAATGACTGCACAGGACTATTTACATAAAGCTTTTTTATTAGCGAAAGGCGCAAATCTTAAACAGATCCGACCTAACCCATATGTGGGAGCCATTGTAGTGTCTCAACTAGGCGAAATTATAGGGGAAGGTTACCATCAAAAAGCTGGGGAAGCACATGCAGAAGTAATTGCGATCCAAGCTGCTTTATTGAAGCATCCCAACTTATCTGAAGCTACTTTATATGTTAGTTTGGAGCCCTGTTCGCATAGTGGTAAAACACCCGCTTGTACTGATTTAATTATAAAACATAAAATTAAAAAAGTAGTCATCGGTTCATTAGATCCGAATCCATTAGTAGCGGGAGCTAAAATATTAGCCGACAATGGAATTATTGTTGAAACCTTTATCACCCCAGAAATTGTTGAATTAAATAGTGTGTTTAATATTAATCAAATAAAAAAGAGACCTAAATATATTTTGAAATCGGCTACAACAATGAACGGCCATATTGCAGATCGATTTGGAAATAGCCATTGGATTTCTAATGCTAAAAGCAGAGCTTTTGTTCACCAATTTTTAAGAGCAAGGGTGGACGCTATTTTGACTACAGCTAAAACAGTCATTAATGACAATGCTTCCATGAATATAAGGATGGAAAATACTGCGCCCACTGAATTAAATGTAATTGTAATAGATAAACATTTAGATTTATTGAAAAAAGAAAATGAACAATTACCTGTTTTTTATAAAAGGACAGATTCAAAAATTTACTTAGTAACAGATAAAACTTATGAAGGACAATTAAGAGCAGATGTTGAAATTATAAAAGTGGATGTAATCAATAAAGAAATAAAGTTGGATCAATTAAGTAGCCTTTTACTGGGCAAAAATATTTGCGAAGTGCTAATTGAAGGCGGAGGCCATTTAAATGCTTCCATGATTCATGAAAAATTAGTAGATGAACTATTTATGTTTATATGCCCTAGTATAGTTTTGGATAGTAGTGCTCTTAATACATTTAGTTTGGATCAAGAACAAAAAATAGATGAGTCAATAAAATTATCGCTTTTAGAAACGAAAATTTTTGACGCTGATATATTACTTCATTATAAAGTACTAAGCTAAATTAGAGTTATCATCAATAATTTTTAATGGTATTTAAATAACTACCCACCCAAGTGTTTCAAAACACAACTAATTGACTAACAGCTTTTTGTACGTCTGCAAAAACTAGTCAAGGAATATTTAATGATATGATAAGAAATAATATTAAATTTAAGTACAACAAAAATCAAAAAAAATGAAAAAGTATTTAATGCTTCTTTTAGTAGTTTTATCCATTACCGCTGCTCATGCAATGGACAAAGGAAAATGGACTGGATTTATCGGTGATGAAAATTGTGGAATTAAAGGAAATAATAAAGATCATGCTGAATGCGCCAAAAAATGTGTAAAAGGTGGTGCTAATCCAGTTTTTGTAATTGGGGATAAGGTTTACAAAATTAGTAACCCAGATAAAGTGAAAAATTTCATTGGAAATGAAGTAACTGTTACCGGAACAATCACTAACGATGTGTTAGAAATTGAAAAAATAAAATAAAAAATTTATTTACTACTTAGTAAATTTAAATTATTACCTAAAAGGGACTTACGATTGAACGTAAGTCCCTTTTTTAATGATTGAATTCAATTTTGAGCTCCCTAATTTGATTACAAAAGTACTTAAGGATTGTTTCAAAATTGAATAAGTCAATTGATGGTCTTTTACCATCCTACTAGTTTCTATTTTTTTACAATCCTCTGAAGGAGAAGTACATAACCAAGCAGAAGCTACTTGAAAAAGGGTATAGTACCCATATTAATACAGGAATAACATTAAATGAATGGGATGGGGATTGTAAGGATTCTTGCAAAAGAGAAAAGCTTAATTGTCCCATTTGATGCTTACCTTGTTTTGGGACAGCACTTATTCTAAATCCAATAAAGTGGAAGACATCGTTATTGAAGTGGAAGAAAATATTGTACAACTATCCCAAATTTTTTACAAAAGAAATTAAAAATATATTATGAAAAAAATTGTACCCATTTGTTTAGCTATACTTTTAGTCTCCTGCTCCCCTTACAAAAAGATAATAGTTAGCATGAGTGAAATACAATCTAAAAATTGGTTAGGTAAGTCTGAAGAGGAAGTTATAATAAAATTAGGTCCATTTAAGAATAAAACTATTGTAGAAAATGGCTATAAATTGTTTTTTGATTACAGCACCTACCGAGTTCCTATCAATATTGCTTCCTCCTATAGTTATACTGCAAATGTTCCAAATTACAATATGGTAAATAATAAAGGAAGATTAGTTTCTTCCAGCAGTAGTAATACAACTACCATTAGAACCACTGCTGGCCCATTACTTGAAATTGTTAAAGAAAGAACCCTGTATTTCTTTTTTAATAAAGATAAAAAAGTAAACTACGTTTATGCTAATGGCTACCCTGATTCTATTCGCTATGAACTTCGAAAGAAATAAAAGCCAAAATAAAAAAGGCTCCTAATGTAGGGGCCTTTTTTATTAATAAGTGTATAATGTATTATTAAAAAGTAAAATCGGGTAGGTCTATTTTAATGCCCCCTTGCATGGCCGATTCATGAGCAAGTATTCCTACACAAGTAATATTAGCAGATTGTTTAGCATTAGGAAAAGGTGCTCTATTTTCATTTAATGCATTTAAAAATTCGTTCACTAAATGTGGATGTGAGCCACCATGACCCGATCCTTGAATAAATGATAAATGCTGATTACTATCCTCATCATACACCCCCTTAGTAGTAAAGGATTGAATTTCTTTAGGTAATAAATGCGCAAAGTCAGGAACAGCAACACGTTCGGGTGTTTCGCCAACATGTATCACTGGTTGTTCGTGTTCTACTTGCGCCCACTCAAAACTTTTTTTAGAGCCATACACATCAAAGCTTTCTCTATATTGTCGAGCGGTGTTAAAAAGAGAGCGCGTTACTTCCCCAGCAATATCAGAATTTCTAAATTGTATATGACAGCTTTCAACAGCAAATGGGGAATTGTATTTTGAAATTAAGTTTTCATCTATTCGGCCCGATCCAACACAAGAAACGGAGCTGGCTTCTTTCCCAATTAATCCAACTATAGGACCTACGCAATGGGTGGCATAGTGCATTGGAGGTAAGCCTTCCCAATACCCTGGCCATCCGGCCATTTCTTGTTGATGGGAAGCACGGATAAATTGTATTTTACCTAAATCACCTTTGGTAAATAATTCTTTTACAAATAAATATTCACGACTAAACACTACCGTTTCCATCATCATATAGGTTTTGCCACTTTTTTGAGCCGCTTCCACTATTAACCTACATTCTTCCACCGTAGTAGCCATTGGAACGGTACATGCCACATGCTTTCCAGCATTCAGTGCTTTAATAGTTTGTTCGGCATGACTTTGAATGGGCGTATTAATGTGCACCGCATCAATGGCAGGGTCTTTTAATAATTCATCATAATCTGAAAATCTTTTTTCAATATTAAACGCATCTCCAATAGCATTTAATTTAGCTTCATCTCTTTGGCATATGGCATACATATTAGCCAATGGATGTTTTTGATAAATAGGAATAAATTCAGCACCAAAGCCTAATCCTACAATAGCGATATTCATTTTTTTCATACTTTTTTATTTAAATGTTTTTTTCATAAAATCCAATCCTTGTTGAGCAAAAATTTCTTGGCTATCGGCCAGTGGCTTCCAAATACAAACCGCTTCGGCTAATTGCTGATTCATGGGCGTGAAACTTTCTAAGCTAATTACCCCATGATAATTTATTTTATTTAGCCCATTTGCATATTCACTCCAAGGCGTTATACCTGTGCCGGGTATTCCTCTGTGGTTTTCCGAAATTTGCATATGAATTAAGTTACTGCCGGCTTGCAAAATAGCTTCCAGCGGATTTTTTTCCTCAATATTCATATGGAAACCATCTAAACTAATTTTTGCAGCTGGATGATTAATTTCTTTAACCAGTTGACAAACATCTGCAGCAGTGTTTACTAAATCAGATTCGAAACGGTTAATGGGCTCAATTGCCAATTGACAATCGTGTTGCGCTGCTATTTCACAAGCAATACGCACATTCTTTATTGCTAAATCCCACTCTTTCTTTCTATCAAAAGTCGATAACATTCTACGTTTACCCACTGCAGAATACATAGGACCAGCCAAAAAACTGGTACCCCATTGATTACACAGCTTTAAACAGGCTTCAATGTAATCGAAGCACTCTTGATGAATGGCTGGGTCATTACTAGTTAAATCTCTTGAGGCACCAAAAGCGCCACAAACAACCGCTGTTAAATTATACTTGCGTAAAGCAGCTGCTACTTTTTCGGCGTCTATTTGTGTAGGATCTTCCACTGCAATTTCTATTGCATCATATCCTAATTGTGACACTTTTTCAAAAATAGGCTCAATGCTTTGCGTAGTAAATGGCGAAACAAATAGCCAACTACTTACCCCTAATTTATATTTTCCTGACATGAAATATTATTTTGCAACCACTTTCATGACACCACTCATATTTCTCCAATGACCAGGGAAGGAACAGATATAAGGAAAGTCTCCAACATTATCTGGTACATTAATAGTCATTGTATATATTTTTTGCGGGTTCACTAGCGGTGTAGCATATAACACTTCTCCCATTTTTGGGACATAATTCAACTCAGCGCCCTTTGGATCCATTGCTAATTTATCTGCAGCAACTCCTACTCTTTCCTTTGAACCTGGTCTTAAAATTAATAGGTTGTGTTGCATGTAATCAATATTATTAAAAATAATCTTCACCGTGCTTCCTGCTTTTACAGTAAACTCGGTTACATCGTATTTCATTTCATTTTTAATTACTGAAATATTCACTGTTTGATCAATAATGGTAGCCACTGCATTTTTTTCCATACTCATTTTAATATGCGTGCCTCTTGCTGATCTTAAAGCCATATTAATCCATTTATCGTCGGCATTTTCTTTCACTTTTAACATCTTATTTAAAATGGCATAAGCTTCTGTAGATGGTTTCATATCGGCAATGGCAATCACTGCTGCTAAACGCACTCTAAAATCTGCATCTTCAAATACTTTTGCATTTTGATACGCTTTTAATGCAGTGGGTAATGCCTTGATTACTTCTACTGCTGCCTTACGAACCCCACCAGATGAATTGCTTAATGCTTTTGTTGCAGCCGCAATAGCACTTGCATTATTTTTCAATAAGCCTAAACCATGTAAAGTCCATAATGCATGAATCGCAGGCGCATTAACACCAGCTTCATCTACTTTACTAGTATTGATTATTTTAATTAATTCTGGCGCAACCGTTAGGTCTTTATTTTCAACCAATAATCTTTGTGCGGTGGTTCTCCAAAACATATTATTATTAGATAAGGCTTGTAATAATCCTGCTTTATCATTTTTATTCAAACTAATAGGCGCATTCACAGCACCATCCTTATACACTAAACGGTAAATACGACCGCGCTCATGATCTCTTAATGGATTGATATGCGCATTACCTTTACCATTGTCAAAGCCTTTAGGCGTTGGATTGTGTTGTATAATGAAATCATACCAGTCCGTAATCCAAACATTACCATCAGGACCCACTTCTGATTGAATAGGGCCAAACCACTCATCGGCACTAGCCACTAAATTCCAGCCATCTCCTTTTTCTTTAAATCCAGAACCTACTTGCTCTATATAATTTTTATGTATCAATCTTCCAGTTGGCTCAGTGACCATAGCTACTTTATTCCAAAAATCAGATGGATAATTTCTTGCAGTGTAAATACTTTGTCCAGCTGCTGCTGTAAAGCCACCAAACACATCTACTTGTCTTAAATTTTTTGTAACCACATGCATTCCATAATGCGCATCAATTTTTTCAGTGCCCGATTTTTCTGGGTATACCTTTTTTAATACTCTCTTTGGAATACCAAAAAATACACTATGCGTATTATTAGCAGTAGAAGCAAAAACATCAAATTCCTCTGAAAAGCCTAGCCCCCAAGTATTATTGGTAGTACCCCCTAGAAATTCTATATCATTTACTTTTTTTGTATTGGGCTTAAAGCTATAGATACCCATACTAAATGTGGTAGTATCTTTTCCTTTTACATTTAAGTATCCAGAATAACCTACGGTGCCCCAAATTTTATTATCTAATCCGTACCTTAAATTGGAAGGTCCCGCATGGGTATCAGAAATACCCCAACCTGATAAGACGGTATCTTTGATATCTGCTTTATCATCTCCATTAAGATCTTTCAAAAATAAAAAATAAGGCATTTGCGCTACAACAATACCCCCATCTGAAAAAGTAAAACTAGTTGGGATATTTAATTTATCTGCAAAAATAGTGGACTTGTCTGCTTTGCCATCATTGTCTGTGTCTTCTAAAATAACAATTTTATCTTGTCCTCCTTCCTTGTTTTCTCTTACTTCATTTGGATAATCAACTGTTTCAATTGCCCATAAACGGCCTTTCTCATCCCAATTAATATAAATAGGATTGATGATCATAGGTTCAGAAGCAAAAAGTTTTAAATCAAACCCAACTGGTACTTGAATAAGTGATTGAGATTCTACTGGATTTAAAGCACCTTGATATTTAGGGGCCGGATCACGCTTCTCATAATTAGGAATAATTGCATCAGAATAAGTAGGCTCCGCAATTTTAAAAGCTTTCAAGTTAGCTAATGCTTGATCATTGACTGCCCATAAAATTCCATTCTCCACCAATTGTAAAAATTGAGGATTGTTAAAAGTGATATCGTCGTGACCATAAGCAGTATAAAATACTCTTCCTTTTCCAATATTTTGTGTCCAAGTATAAGGTTCGTTTCTATCCCCTTCCTTGCGCTCAGTAATCACGTTAATATTTGGACTTAAAAGAGTATGAATATAAGTTTCATCTTTAGTATAAAAGGGAAGTACATTTTTCAGTAACGGGTTAGTGTTATCTTTAAAAATAGAAGGGAAAGAATCCATTCCATGTTTTTGAAATTGACCTCCAATCATTTCCACCACTTCAGGTGCATTTCTAAAACAATAAGAACCGCAATGTAATGGTATAAACCCTTTTCCATTTTTTACAAAACTCAACAACGCGGAGGCATGATCCTTACTAATGGTATCATAGTTGGCATAAAGAATTAAGCCATCATAAGGCTTCAAAGTTTTTTCGTTTAAGTCATTTATATTAGTAGTATAAGTGATGTTAATTCCTTTCTTAAAGTACTGTTTTGACAATAAACTAGCCAACACATCAGAATTATGATGTTTGCTTGTATGGCCTAGAAATAAAAGCTCGAGTCGTTTAGGCGATTGAGCAAATAACTGGGCAGAAATTACAAGGAAAGAAAAAAGGAAAACGATTTTTTTTAACGACCAATTCATAGGATTTATTTTAAGAAGATTTACCAATTAAAGTATTCAAATATTTTGAGCATTAAATATATTGAAAATTGTCTAGTTATAGTGCAAAACCTATACTCCTTTTCAAAAAAATTAGGTGACTTACCCTTAACCCATCTTACTGATTTTCAATAGATTTGTCGTCTGGGCAAAGTTTTTCTGCATCATATTTTGATACAGACTTATTTAATTGCTTTCTCAAATTTGAAAGTATTTTAGCATACTTAGGCAGCCCTGCAAGGTTATGCTTCTCCAAAGGATCTTTTTTTAAATGATAAAGTTCTTCCCGCGCTTTAATATACTTATAACGAAAATACTTCCACTCGTTAGTACGAATTCCTTCGCTTGAAGGAATAGCTGGCAATTTCCATAAATGTTCTATTAAAATAGTATCTCTTGATGACTTAATATTTCCATTTTTTAAAAAAGGCATTAGATTGATCCCTTGATAACTTTTCGGGGCTTGTATACCCGCTAATCCCAAAATGGTACTGCTAACATCAATATTAAGCGCCATAGCATCAATGGTGGATGGGCTAATAATTCTTGGATCATAAATGATTAAGGGTATACGAATAGAAGCATCATACATTAACCATTTATCTGCGAGTTGACGATCTCCTAAAAAATAACCATTGTCACTCATTACAATAATAATGGTATTGCCTTCTATCCCCTTCTCTTTTATTTGTTTTCTAATAAGTCCAATTTCGTCATCAATTTCTGTGATCATACGATAATAACCCTTCACCATGTTTTGATATTTCTCAGGAGTATCAAATCTCCACTTCCATCTAGCTCTGTTAAAACCTTCTCTTACTTCTTTAGGCAATCGGTTAAAATAACTCGAGTCTCCTAAAATTGGTGATGGTATACTTATGTTTTTATAAAGGCTATCAGATTTTTCTTGCCAAAAATATTGTTCTAAAGATTCGTCATGACCATGAGGCGCACTAAAAGATATAGAAAGACAAAAAGGTTGATCCGATGGCGCAGACTTTATAAATTCTAAAGCTTGATAACCAGAATACCTAGTAAGATGCACACTATCATTTCCTATTTTTTTATAAAAATAACCTGCCTTATTGGGTGACGCTCCCCGATCATAAAATTCACTTTTATTAAAATACTGACTGGGCGTATCCATGGTAACCCCTAATTTTCCATAAAAGCCAACATAGTAGCCATTGTCCTTTAATATTTTAGGATACATGATTTCGGCATAGGGTAGCTGGAGTTTGGGTTTTTGAAAAGTATAGCCATGTGTGCGTTCATACAAGCCTGTTAATATGGAAGCCCTGCTGGCAGCGCATATAGGAGTGGTAGAAAATGCATTTTTAAAATAAGTCCCAGCTTTGGCCAATGCATCCATTTGCGGCGTAATAATAATATTATTACCAGCAGCGCCAAATGCATTCCAACGTTGATCATCAGTAAGTATAAAAATAATATTCGGCCTATTATTTTGTGCAAAAATTATAGCAGGCATCAAACAAAAAACAAACCAGCAATAACGAAGCTTTAAAAAGTTCATAAAAGTTTTAGTTGCTTCCTTGATATAAAATAGGGTTCAATGGGGTATCCACTGTTTCACCTATGCTCGCACCGGGGCACCAAGTATCCCAATCATTTTGTTGATTTTTATTTTCAGGTGCTTTTAATTTCATATCCTTGTCCATATAAATTACGGTCATTACTTTGCGCATTTCATTGGTTTTATTGGGGCCAGCCCTGTGGTACAACCAACCCTTATGAAAACTTACTTCCCCTAAATCAAAAGGTTCTATTACATGCGAAAATCCTTTTTGCTTTAAAGCGTTTTCCAAAAATTGTTGACTTTCATCACTAATTTCTTTATCCCGCCCATCCATTAGTTGATCACTCCCTGCACTATATTCCAATGGCCCCCATTCTAGTGGCGTTTCTTGTAATGGAATCCAAGCAGTCACTGTTTTGTCAGAAGCCAATGGCCAATAAAATTGATCGGCATGCCAGGGAGTATGCCCACCACTTGGCTCTTTATACAAAGCTTGATCATGATAAAGTCTAACCCCTTCTACCTCCATTAACTCAGTCGCTATTTTAGCTAATTTTTTCCCAAATACAATTTCCTTTACTATTTCAGAATTTTTCCAAATATTCATTATCTGTAAAAATGCTTTCCCATAGGTATCTCTTTGTTCCATGGAAAGCAATTGTTTGTTAAGCGCATTTACCTCCTTAGTAATCTCCACATTTAAAAAGTCAATCTCTACTTTATTAAATACATTTTTCAATTTAATGAAGCCATTATTTCTATAAAAACTAATGTCCTTGTCTGAAAGTAAATAATGCTCATTCATCCACTTGGCTATAGATTCAGGTACTTTATTCATAATCGTAAATTTATTGCTAGCTAAATTTAATTAAAATTTATACTATTTACACTCAATTTTGCCAACTATTTAATTTAAAAGGTAGTTATAATAAACTAATTTCAATATTCAATAAAAAAAGTTTTATCTTCCATTACCAAATTTTAGACTTCTTTCAAATAATTTTAAAATAAAAGACTCAAAATGATTGTATTCAAAAGAGGCATTCTTTGTGCATGCCTGTTAACAGCCAACGCATTAGCCGTTTCTGCACAAAATCAGCAGGGAGCAACTATTTCCCTAAATAATTTAGATGCATTTCAATCAACTGGCACCAACTGGTTAATTGGCTCAGATGCGATTGCCGATCCTAATATAAAAGGAGCCATGAAAGCGATTGCAGGAACAGGTGTTCTTGTGGACGTACTTAATCCAAAAAATAATAAAGACATCCTTACCAAAGAAGAATTTGGGGATATCGAATTGGAACTAGATTTTATGATGGCAAAAGAAGCCAACTCTGGTGTCTATATCCAAGGTCGTTATGAGGTCCAACTATTTGACAGCTGGACTAAATTGCATCCTGAATTTTCTGATTGCGGTGGAATTTATCAGCGTTGGGATGATGCACGTGGTAAAGGAAATGAAGGATATCAAGGCATGGCCCCTCTTAATAATGTATCCCGAGCACCTGGTTTATGGCAACATCTAAAGATAAAATTTCAAGCACCTCAATTCAATGACGCTGGAGTGAAAATTAGAAATGCCCTTTTCCAAGAAGTGTATTTAAATGGTGTACTTGTTCAATTGCAACAAGAGGTTACAGGACCAACCCGCTCATCTACTTTCGAAAATGAGCAAGCAATGGGTCCACTTATGTTTCAAGGAGATCATGGTAATGTTGCATTCCGTAATATTCAGTATAAACCATTGAAACCATATGTCGAAGTAGAGGTTAAGAAAAGAAGAACTAGAGAAAACCCAATATTCGTAAAGGCCGATGGTAAACCCTATCTGCTTAGAAGTTTTATAAATTATGGAGATAAAAAACTGACGCATGTTATTTCAGGCGGCTACCCTAATCTTTTAAATTTTTCTTACGACCTTAAGCAAGGCGCCCTTTTACAAGTTTGGAGAGGCGACTTTATGGATGTTACCCAGATGTGGTTTGAGCGAGGCGAACCCCAGCTTGCAAAGCCTTTGGGAAGTGTGATTGTTTTATCTGGGGCACCTTCAATCGCTATACTCAACGATCCTTCTACTGCATGGCCAGATTCAATAGCATTTGATGATTTTGGAAACAAAGGTTATACACTCGATAAAAACCGTTTCCCAAGTTTTGAATATGAATACAAAGGCATCAAAGCCATCGATAAAATATCGGCGCCTACTGCCAATTCCATAGTTCGTGAAATAAACGTTTCCAATGCTCCCGAAAATGTATATGTAAGAATTGCATTAGGAAAAAATATAGAAAAAATTGGAATGGGTCATTATAGTGTAGATGATAAATCTTATTATTTAACACTTGATGATGCTAATCAACCTTTGATTCGTGCAACTGCTCACGGAAAAGAAATCTTAGTGCCTATCGCCAAGGGTTCAAATTCATTAACCTATTCTATTCAATTTTAAAACCATTGCTTTCTAATCGAAGTGCAAATATTTTAACACCGTAATCTTTGAATAATGACAATCAATAAAAAATTTATAGTTCTAAGTCTTTCCTTGTTGAGTGTGCTTATAGGCATTCTTCAACCTCAAACCCTTCAAGCTCAGGTTAAAAAAGACACCACTACTCGTATCCAAAAAGAAGAAGATTTCTCTACCATCAAAACAGTACAGATTCCATCGGATGTGATTCTTGAAGTAGGTGGCATGGCCTTTATGTCCAATGATCAGCTGGCTGTCTCCACACGTCGTGGAGAAGTTTGGATCATATCTAACCCTTACATGAAAAATGGTCAACCACCCGTATATCGTTTATTCGCTCAAGGAATGCATGAAATACTTGGACTAAACTTTATCAATGGCGACCTATACCTCACTCAACGTGCCGAACTTACGCGCTTACGTGATTTAGATGGAGATGGTATTGCAGACGAATACAAAACGGTTTATTCTTGGCCACTCTCTGGAAATTATCATGAATATTCTTATGGCCCAGTATTAGATAAAAACGGCGATATGGCTGTTAATTTAAATGTAGGTTGGATTGGCTTTGGTGCTAGTTTGTCCAAGTGGCATGGCTGGAGTATTAAAATCAAACCTGATGGAACCATGAAACCATTTTTAACCGGACTTCGTTCTCCTGCTGGATTTGCATTGAATGATCAAGGGGATATGTTTTATGCAGAGAACCAAGGCGATTGGGTGGGATCAGGAAGCATTACAGAAATGCAAGAAGGAGATTTTATGGGCAACACGGCTGGCCTAAGATGGGCTGCTGAACCAGGAAGTCCAGTAAAACTAAGAGTAAGTGATATTCCAGATAATCATGAACCCAAATACGAAGTAGCTAAAAGAGTTCCAGGACTTAAATCTCCCTCTGTTTGGTTTCCACATACTATTTTAGGTATTTCAACATCCGGCATATTAAGTTATGAAGACAAAGGAATTTCCACCCCTTATCAAGGTAAGATGGGCCCTTTCTACGGCCAACTATTTGTTGGTGATCAAGGTCAAAGTAAATTAATGCGCGTTTATCTTGAAAAAGTAAAAGGTGTCTATCAAGGAATGGTATGGCCTTTCCGGGAAGGATTTTCTTCTGGTATTCTAAGAATGAACTGGGGCTCAGATGGAAGTATGTTTGTAGGTATGACCTCTCGAGGTTGGAGTTCAACAGGACCTGGTCTTTATGGATTACAAAAATTAGAATGGAATGGAAAAATTCCTTTTGAAATGAGAACCGTACAAGCAAGACCTGATGGATTTGAAATTGAATTTACAGAAGCAGTGGATGAAACAACTGTCAAGAACCCTGCTTCATGGGCATTGTCTAGTTTCACTTACCAGTATCATCATCAATATGGAAGTCCAGTGATTAATTTAGGCACTTGCCCAATTAAAGCCATCGAAGTATCTGCAGATCATTTAAAAGTAAGACTAGTAATAGATAGTTTGAGATTGGGTTATATTCATGAAATAAAAGCAGCAGGCGTTAGATCTTCTACTCAATATGCATTACTACATAATTATGGATATTTTACGCTTAACAATTTCCCTGATGGAGAAAACTTAGTAATTAACGCAGACAATAAAGTATCTCTTCCTCCTGCGATGGATCATCAACACATGATGATGGAAAAATCAAAAAGTAAATCTTCCAAAGACAATCAGGAATCTAAAAAAGTAAAACCAAGTATTAAACATCAAACAAAACAACCTGCTAGTTGGACCAAAGGCCCAGATCAAGAATTTGAAATTGGAACAAAACCTGGACTTAAGTTTGATCAAGAAGCACTAAGCGTAAAAGCTGGATCAAAAGTAAAACTCATCTTCAGAAACAATGACGATATGCTGCACAACTTAGTAATCGCACTTCCAGGCACAGCCGATAAAGTTGGACAGCAATCATTAGCCTTGGGACTCAATGCAGAAAAATTAAATTATATACCCAACAGTGCGGATATATTATACCATACAGTGCTATTACATCCCAAGGAATCTGATACCATTTACTTTACAGCTCCAGAAAAACCAGGTGACTATGTTTATATATGTACTTACCCAGGGCACTTTGTAGTCATGAGAGGCATCTTAAAAGTTTTTTAGTATTGTAAAATTTATTTATACAATACCTAAGTTTGAAATTTTAAATTAAGTATTGTATGATTCTTATTGCTAGCAATTACAAGACTTACTATATAAAATCAAAGCCAAGCGATTGCCGTTATACTAATAAATAAATTAACTAGGCAATTAGCACTTAGAATTTTTTTTACCAAAGGGCGCTTGTAAGTGCCCTTAAATTTCTTACAATCCATTAAATAAATAGTATATTTAATACAAGAAACAAATTGTATGAAAAAAATAACACTTGCCTTCTCGCTTATAATGAGCATTGCATTTTGTTCACCATCATTGTGGGCTCAAAATGCATTAAAAGACTCATTATCAATCCCCTTAGAGGAAAAATCGGTTACTAAACATGTAGTTACCATTGATGGTAAAACCATCAATTATACCGCAACAGCTGGTGCCCTAATTTTAAGAAATGACCAAGATGAACCCATTGCTTTTTATGGCTATACGGCCTATACAAAAGATGGACAATCTGAAATGGACAAAAGGCCTATATCCTTTTCTTATAATGGAGGCCCAGGATCCTCCTCCATGTGGTTGCACATGGGAGCGATGGGACCAAAAAGAGTGGTGGTAAATGATCCATATGACAATCGTCCTGCACCTTATAAATTAGAAGACAACCAGTTTTCAATATTAGATGTAAGCGATGTTGTTATGATTGATCCCGTAGGCACTGGTATCAGTAAAGCCGTTGGAAAATCTGCTAATAAAGATTTTTGGGGCGTGGATGGTGACATTAGATCGGTAAGTGGTTTCATTAAACAATATATCAATGAAAACAATAGATGGCAATCTCCAAAATACCTAATGGGGGAAAGCTATGGCACCATGCGTAGTGCAGGCGTGGCAAATTACTTACAAGAAAATTTAGGAATTGTTGTAAATGGAATTGTATTAATATCTACCGTTTTAGATATGCGAACCCTTACTTTCCAACAAGGAGATGATATTTCTTATATCTTAAACTTACCTACCTATGCAGTTTCTGCTTGGTATCATAATAAAATAAATAATAAACCAAAAGACATTACCACTTTTGCCGAGGAAGCCAGAAAATTTGCTGCTGGAACTTACGCTACTGCATTAATGAAAGGGTCTGATTTATCTGACAGTGAAAAAGAATCAATCGCTGTTCAAGTAGCTGCGCTTACAGGATTAAGTAAAGAATATGTTTTAAAAGCAAACCTGCGCATCAATGAACCTCAATTCACTGAAGAACTTTTAAGAAATGAGCATTTAACTGTTGGTAGATTGGATGCAAGATACACAGGCATCAATCAAAATTTATTAAGTGAAGGTTCTTCTTATGACCCACAAAGTAGTAGTATTAGCCCACCCTATATTGCCTCTTTTTTAGATTATTATTACAATGAACTAAAAGTAAGTAAGAAATTGACTTATAAAACTTCGGCCTATGCTAGTCCTGGTTTTAATTGGGATTGGAAACACGATAAAAATAATAATAGTGATGCCGTTTCTACGAATACAGCGGTAGATTTAGCTGAGGCAATGAGTCACAACCCACATTTAAAAGTATTAGCTATTAATGGATATTATGATTTAGCGACTCCATTTTTTGCTGCTGAATATACTTTTAAGCACATGGGATTAGAAAAAAGAATTCAGGATAATTTTACATTAAAATATTATGAAGCAGGGCACATGATGTATATCGATCCAGCTTCTGGCAAACAATTCAAAAAAGATATAGCCACTTTTATTAAAGAAACTACAAAATAGTTTACTATCCCTTAGTTTTGGTGAATGAATTTCAGCATTAAAAAAGGCCTCTATTGCTAGAGGCCTTTTTATTAATTTAATTTTTTTAAATAAAGATGATGATGCACTATTTTAAAAAATTACTTCTATGCGCTTACCTGTAAAATGCACCGTTTTTATAGTTCCCTCTGGAAGCAGTTGCACTTTGAATATACGATCAGGAACCTGACTAGAGAAACCTTTTGGTGCGCCTAATTCAATAGTAAGTTTTTTAGCTTTATCGTTCCATGTAATTTGTGTCCAAGTAGCTTTACCTCTTAAGTAATCCTGACTGATACCATCATCCTCATATAAAGTAAACTGGCCATCAGCACCCCGATAAACTTTTAATGTAGTAGGCTCTTTCACCAATTCTGCAGTGTATTGTCTAATTGGATCATATGGAATAATGGCACCACCACGAACATAAATAGGCATGGTACTTAAATCTACTTCACGTTGAATGGTTTGACCACCTATTTGTTTTGCGTTTGTCCACCAGTCGTACCAATCACCTTTTGGAAGATATAATTCACGATTATTAGCTCCTTTTTGAAATACAGGAGCAATCAACATATCCCGACCCCATAGGTATTCGCTACCCATATTTCTAACCTGTTTGTC
>CAMBEQ010000016.1 GCA_945865545.1 Sediminibacterium ginsengisoli
AGTAAAAGTCAGAATATGGCAGGATGGAGAGTAGGCATGTTAATTGCTGCCGAAGATAGAATCAATGAAATACTTAGGTTTAAATCCAATATGGACAGTGGTATGTTTTTACCAGTGCAATTAGCAGCGGCTAAGGCATTAAGTCTGGATCAAAGTTGGTATGACTCCGTGAATAAAATATATACAGCACGACGTGAAAAAGTATTCGAGTTATTAGATGTTTTAAAATGTGTCTACGCTAAACAACAAGTAGGCATGTTTGTATGGGCCAAAATTCCCGCAACTTACAAAGATGGATATGCATTAAGTGATAAGGTATTATACGATGCAAATGTTTTTATTACCCCTGGTGGAATTTTTGGTTCTGCTGGCAATGAATACATCAGAGTGAGTTTATGTGGTTCCATAGAAAAATTTAGTGAAGCCATTAAAAGAATTGAAGCATGCGTTTAACAGTCATTGGAATTGGTTTAATGGGCGGTTCGCTGGCGTTGTCTTTGAAAAAGAAAGGCATCGTATCCAAGGTGATTGGAGTGGATTCAAACATTGAGCACCAAAACCTTGCCTTGCAATTGGGTATTGTAGATGAAATCATGTCTTTAGAAGATGCGATAGCAGCTTCAGACATCATTGCTATTGCAACCCCTATTAACGTGGCTGAAAATTTATTGCCCACTATCTTACACTTAGTGAACAAGCAAGTTGTTTTTGATTTAGGTTCTACCAAAGAAAGTATTGTAAACATTGCCAATGCGCATGTAAATAAAGGACGTTTTGTTCCAACACATCCTATGTGGGGAACAGAGTTTAGTGGTCCAACAGCAGCACAAGACGATGCTTTTGTTGATAAGGCGACTATTATATGTAATAAAGAGCAGGTAGATGTAGATGCATTGCAATTGGTGGAAAAATTATATCAAGCTTTAGGTATGCATATACTTTATATGAATGCCATTAAACATGACATGCATGTAGCTTATGTGAGTCATATCTCACACATTACTTCTTTTGCATTAGCTAATACGGTGTTAGAGAAGGAAAAAGAGTCTGATGCGATTTTTGAGTTAGCCAGTAGTGGTTTTGAAAGCACAGTGCGTTTGGCTAAGTCCAATGCGGAAATGTGGGTTCCCATTTTTATGCAAAACAAAGAAAATGTATTAGATGTTTTAAATGAGCATATAAGTCAACTTAAAAAATTTAAAGCAAGTCTTGAGAAAGAGAATGCTGATTATTTACTAGAGTTGATACAAAATGCCAATAAAATAAAAAGGATTTTAAAATAATTAAAAAAAGCGAAGCACAAAATGTGACTTAGCAAAAAATATAAAAAATGAAGAAGAAAGAAGAGATGGAAATTACCAATGAATTAATAGAAGCAGTGAA
Organism: Sediminibacterium ginsengisoli; assembly: GCA_945865545.1. Lineage (GTDB taxonomy): Bacteria > Bacteroidota > Bacteroidia > Chitinophagales > Chitinophagaceae > Sediminibacterium > Sediminibacterium ginsengisoli_F. Next base: position 1,384 of record CAMBEQ010000016.1, read on the forward strand.
GTCGAAAAAAACTTTTGCAGAAATTGGTATCAATGAACAATTAGTAAAGGCGGTGACAGAATTGGGCTATACACATGCTACTGAAATTCAAGAGCGTTCTATACCAGTTTTAATAAGCGGTACTAAAGATTTTATTGGACTAGCGCAAACAGGAACTGGTAAAACAGCTGCCTTTGGTTTGCCATTATTACAATTAATTAAGACAACCGATAAATTTCCACAAGCCTTAGTAGTTTGTCCAACTAGAGAATTGTGTATGCAAATTGTAAGCGAAATGAATTTGTTTAAAAAACATATTCCAGGCTTGCAGGTTTTAGCAGTGTATGGTGGAACATCCATTGGTATGCAAATTAAAGACTTAAAAAGAGGGGTTCAAGTAGTTGTAGCCACTCCAGGTCGTTTGATTGATTTGATTGAAAGAAAAGCAATCAACTTAGAAAAGATTGAATATGTAGTATTAGATGAGGCCGATGAAATGTTAAACATGGGCTTTCAAGATGATATTGAGTTTATCTTAAAAAATACACCTAACAGAGAAAGTATTTGGTTGTTTAGTGCGACCATGCCAGCTGAAATTAGAAAAGTAAGCAAGCGATACATGAAAGAGCCAGTGGAAGTAACTATTGGAAAAGTTAATGCTACGAATAAAAGTATTGATCATCAATACTATTTAACCTCGGCCCAACATCGTTATGAAACTTTAAAAAGAATCATCGATTTCAACCCAGGTATTTATGGTATCATTTTTACGCGTACCAAATTGGATGCGCAAGAAGTAGCACAACGTTTAACACGCGAAGGTTATGACATTGATGCGATACATGGCGATTTAACACAACAACAACGTGATAGAGTGATGGGTCAATTCAGAGATAAAACTTTACAATTATTAATTGCTACCGATGTGGCTGCAAGAGGTATTGATGTAAAAGGCATAACGCACGTTATCAATTTTGAATTGCCAGATGATGTAGAAGTGTATACACACCGAAGTGGTCGTACGGGTCGCGCAGGAAGTCAAGGAATATGTATCTCTATTGTGCATGCACGTGAGTCATATCGTTTGCGTCAGATAGAAAATATGAACAAGTGTACTTTCCATAAATTGGATATACCTAGCGGTAAGGATGTTTGTAGAAAACAATTTTTCCATGTCATGGATAAGTTAATGTCTACCGATGTAAGTCATGGCGATTATGAAACCTATGTTCCTATGTTGGCAGAGAAATTTGCTGAAATGAGCAAGGAAGAAATATTAAAGCGTGTGGCTGCCTTAGAGTTTAACCGTTTCTTAAGTTATTATGAAAATGCGCAAGATTTAAACATTCGCACTGTAGAAAGGGGACGTCGTGAACCTATGCAACAACAAGATCGTAATCGTGATAGAGGTCGTCAAGAATTTAGCGGTGCAGATCGTGGCAGAACTAGAACTAATGATCGTGGAATGGAGCGCAGTTCATCTGATCGCGGAAGTCGTGGAGCAGAAAGAGGATCAAGTGGGTATACTCGTTTGTTTGTGAACTTAGGGACAAAGGATGGTTTTTACAAAGCAAGCTTCTTGCAATTTATATTAGACATGAGCGACTTGAGAAAAGAAGCATTGGGTAAAATAGATATGCGCGATATGAATAGCTGGGTAGAAATTGAAACCGGTGCTGCAAAACAAATGATTAATGCAGTGGATGGTAAAAACTACAAAGGTCGTCGTATCAGAATGAATGATGCAGATAGTGGTGGACCAAAAGGATTTTCTAGAAAAGAAGGATAATTCTTTAATTACTTTTAAAAAAGTACGGTAATAAAATAAATTTATAAATATAAAAATTGGAAAAATGGGAGACTTAACTGAACAACAACAAAAAGTGAGCATTTTATTAAAAAAATCACCCTTGATTATATCAGGTCCTTGTAGTGCAGAGACAGAAGAGCAAGTGATGCAAACAGCCATTCGTTTAGCTGCAACGGGTAAGGTAGATATTATGCGTGCAGGTATTTGGAAGCCTAGAACAAGACCAGGAAGTTTTGAAGGCATTGGAACCAAGGGTTTGCCTTGGATGCAACAAGCCAAAAAAGAAACCGGCTTACCTATCGCTATAGAAGTAGCTACTGCTAAACAAGTAGAAGATGCCTTACATTTTGATGTAGATGTTTTGTGGGTAGGAGCGCGTACCACAGTCAATCCATTTAGCGTACAAGAAATTGCTGATGCATTAAAAGGAGTAAAAGTACCTGTGTTAATCAAAAACCCAATTAATCCAGATTTAGAATTATGGATTGGGGGGATGGAGCGTATTGCCAAAGCAGGTATCGAAGAATTGGGATTAATTCATCGTGGATTTAGTTCTTATGGAAATACAGAATACAGAAATGCACCCATGTGGCATTTGGCTATTGAAATGAAGCGTCGTTATCCAGGTATTCCTATGATCAATGATCCTTCGCATATTTGTGGACGTCGAGATATTCTACAAGACGTGGCACAGCAAGCCATGGACTTAGATTTTGATGGCTTAATTATAGAGTCGCACATTGATCCAGACAATGCTTGGAGTGATGCAAAACAACAAATCACTCCTGAAGTATTAAAAACCATGTTGGAAGCCATCCGTTGGAGAAAAGAAGATGTTGCTTCAGAGGAATATCATGCAGCATTAGAAAAGTTGCGTCAACAAATCAATCAATTAGATGACGAGTTATTACAAGTATTATCTACTCGTATGAAAGTGGCTGAAAAAATTGGAGAGTATAAAAAGAACAATGATATTACCATTTTGCAAACCAATCGTTGGAACGAAATTTTAGAGCGAGCAGTAGGTAAAGGAAGTAAAGTAGGTTTAAGCGAAGACTTTATTACCAAATACATGGATGCAGTGCATATGGAAAGTATCAATCATCAAAATAAAATAATGAATAAATAGTTAAGGGCACTCAATTCAAATTGAAGCCTTTGGCAATCGCCTTATTTTTAAAAGTGGAAGACCATGAAAACCTGGAAGGTTAAATTTTCAAAAAGCGAAGTGACTTTTGTCTTAGATGGCAAGTTTGCTGCTATTGATAAAATGGTGGACAAGTCCAATGCCTTTTATATTACAGATGAAAATGTATATGCTTTACATGAAAATAAATTTAAAGGGAAGAAGACTATTGTGATACCTTCTGGCGAAGAGCATAAACATCAAGCCACCGTCGATTTTATCATTGAAGCATTGCTCAACTTTGGCGCTACAAGACAAGCGGTCTTAATTGGAGTGGGCGGCGGAGTGGTAACCGATATGGTAGGTTATGTGGCAGGTGTATATATGCGTGGGGTAGCAGTAGGTTTTGTACCTACTACTATTTTAGCTATGGTGGACGCTTCTATTGGTGGAAAAAATGGTATTGACGTAGGCTTGTATAAAAACATGGTTGGTTTAATTAGGCAGCCTTCTTTTTTGTTATACGATTTAGATTTCTTAAAAACATTACCTGTTCATCAATGGGAAAATGGCTTTGCTGAAATTATAAAGCATGCAGCCATCAAGGATGCTAAAATGATGAAAGAATTGGCTAGTCGTAATTTAGCTTATTATCAAAAAAATAAAAAATTATTGGCTGCACTCATTGAAAAAAATGTTCAAATAAAAGTAAAAGTGGTGCAGAAAGACGAGTTTGAAAAAGGCGACCGAAAGTTGCTCAATTTTGGACATACCTTGGGGCATGCAATTGAAAATGAACATGCGCTTTTGCACGGTCATGCCATTAGTATTGGCATGGTATATGCGGCTAAGATTTCCCAAGTATTACAAGGCTTTAATGATACGGGGCTTTTGATAGACACTTTAAAAAAATATGGTTTGCCTACTAGTATGCATTTTAATATTGAACAGGCTATGCAAATCATGCAAAAAGATAAGAAAAAAGCCACTGCCGGTATGCAATATGTTTTATTGAAAAAGATGGGGCAGGCGGTGTATGAAACGGTGCCTATGAAATCCTTAGAAAAATTAATAAAGTTGTATTCTTAAAATGATCGCCATTGTAAATCCATCTAAATTACAAGGAGACCAAGTGGCTCCAGCAAGCAAAAGCAGTATGCAAAGGGCTTGCGCTGCGGCCTTATTACATATAGGGAAAACGATCATACACAATCCAGGACATTCTAATGATGACTTAGCAGCCATCGATGTAATTCAAAAATTAGGAGCGATCGTTGAAGCGAATGATACAGTATATAATAATACAAAGCAATCAATTGTAACGATTCATTCAAAAGGAGTTCAGCCCATTGGTCCTACTATGAATTGTGGCGAAAGTGGTTTAGGAATAAGAATGTTTACACCTATTGCTGCATTAAGCAATCAATCCATTACCATACAAGGAAATGGAAGTTTGGTAAAAAGGCCCATGCATTTCTTTGATGAAATTTTTCCATCCTTAGGCATTCAAATTAATTCGAACAAAGGTTTTTTACCTATTCAAATAAAAGGTCCTTTACAACCTGCAACTATAACAATAGATGGGTCATTAAGTTCTCAATTCTTAACTGGCATGATAATGGCCTATGCTGCTAGCGATTGCTACGATGTTGAAATAAAGGTATTGGATTTGAAAAGTAAACCTTATATCGATTTAACATTAGCAGTTTTGAATGCTTTTGGTTGGAATGTACAACATACCAATTATGAAAGTTTTCAATTTTTTAAGCACAGCCCTTTGAGTTCAGTGATTGAATATACGGTAGAAGGAGATTGGAGTGGAGCGTCATTTTTATTAGTAGCAGGCGCCATTGCAGGGCCGATTAAAGTGAAAGGATTACAATTAGCCTCTACGCAAGCAGATAAAAAAATAATGAGTGCCTTAGAAAGTTCGCAGGCAAGTATAACCATTCATGAAGATGGAATTGTTGTAGGACCAAGTATGGATTTGCAAAAGGCTAGTCAAAAAAACTTAAACGCATTTACCTTTGATGCCACGGATTGCCCCGATTTATTCCCGCCCTTGGTTGCTTTAGCAGCTGTTTGTAATGGCATTACTGAAATAAAAGGAGTGAGTAGATTGGCACATAAAGAAAGTGATAGGGGCATTACTTTACAAACTGAGTTTGCTAAATTGGGAATAAGGATTGATTTAGAAGGGGATAGGATGAAAATTCATGGGGGTACTGGTATCCAATCTGCAACCGTTTTTTCGCAACATGATCATCGCATCGCCATGGCCTGTGGAGTGGCTGCATTAGTGGCCAATGGTCCAGTAGACATTACAGAAGCAGAAGCTATTAATAAATCTTATACCGATTTCTTCACACACCTTCAGCAATTGGGTGCGAAAGTAGATATACGATAAATTTCTTACCTTGTAACATCGATTTTAATTATGAATAGATTTGGAACTTTATTTAATGTACAAATATTTGGCGAATCACATGGTGCTTGTGTAGGCATTACCATTGATGGATGTCCTGCTGGCTTGCCTTTGCAAGTAGCTGATTTTGTAGAAGATATGGAGCGTCGTAAAGGCGGTCAACAAAAAGGAACTACCCCTAGACAGGAAGATGATATTCCTATTATTAAGACTGGTTTATTTAATGGGTTGACAACGGGCGCCCCAATTATGATGTTGTTTGAAAACAACAATACGAGAAGTGGAGATTATGAAAAACAAAGAGCGGTGCCAAGACCAGGCCATGCTGATTTTACAGCCCATCATAAATTTGCAGGCTTTGAAGATTACAGAGGAGGCGGACATTTTAGTGGAAGATTGACCGCTGCATTAGTAGGAGCAGGTGTTGTTGCAAAACGCATTTTAAAAGGCATTGAAGTTAAATCGACTATAGTGAGTATTGGAGGCGAAACCGATTTAGAAAGAGGGTTACAAAAAGCCATTGAGGCTAAAGATAGTGTGGGCGGTATTGTAGAATGTGTAGTAAAGGGATTGCCTATCGGATTAGGTGAGCACTTTTTTAATTCTGTTGAATCATTAATTAGTCATGCTGTATTTTCTATACCAGCTATAAGAGCTATTGAGTTTGGAACTGGATTTGCTGCAGCTAGTATGTTTGGTATACAACACAATGATGCTATTCTAGAGGCTACGGGTAAAACTAAAACCAATCATGCTGGCGGTGTGGTTGGTGGCTATACCAACGGGAATGATTTAGTATTTAGAATTGCTGTGAAGCCCACTTCTTCCACCCCAAAAGAACAAACTACTTTGAATTGGGAAACCAATGAGCAAGAGCCATTTTCTGTAAAAGGAAGACACGATTTATGTATAGCACTAAGAGTGCCAGTGGTGTTAGAGGCAGTCACTGCAATAGTGTTAGCAGATTTAATGCTAATTGATCAAAAAATTCCAAGAATTATTAAAAAATAATTAGTTATGGAAAGCGAATACATATACCATATAACCACTTTGAAAGAGTGGGAAGCAGCAAAAGCTAACAACGAGTATACGCCTATGAATTATGAGCAAGATGGATTTATACATTGCTCTATTGAAAAACAAATACCAGGGGTACTAGAACGTTTTTATAAAGGTCAAAAGGGGTTAGTGCAACTTAAAATCGAAAAAAATAAAGTACAAAGACCCGTTTTATTTGAATTGGCTCATGATTTGGATGAGTTATTTCCACATATTTATGGTGCTTTAAATTTAGATAGTATCGTAAACGTAGAATCTATTTCCTAAATTAGAAAACAATGGCTTTAAAAAGCATCTTTTTGGGGATCTTGTTATTTCCGGTTTTTTCTTTTGCTCAACATTTATATCTAAATAACAATTTAGCATCGGAGAATTTATTGGATAGCAATTATATTTTAAAGCATTATAAAAAAATCGATACCCATCGTATTAAAATAGATATAAATCATGTGACTGGGATAGCAAGTTTTTATAGTGCAAGTTTAGATAGCACATTAACTGCAACAGGAGAGGTATTTTTAAATCGAAAGTATACTGCAGCTAGTAATATTTATAAGTTAAATAGCATTGTTAGGGTAACCAACTTACGAAACGGGAGGTCGGTGTTGGTCAGAATCAATGATCGAATGCATCCCAATATGTTAAGAAAAGGACGGATTATAGACTTAAGTCAGGCGGCTGCAAAAAGGTTAAAAATAAAGTCATTAGGCATAGAACGAGTAGTCGTAGATGGTATTGGTTATTCCAAGTCCAATCCAAAACGCCCATAGAATTTCAAGGATTTAGCTTAATTTTGAATTCAATTAAACATTCGCTAAGCATATGAAAAAGGCAATTTTGTTACTATCGGCTTTTACTTTTTTTATATTAGGTTATGCGCAAGATACGGCTAGTATTAAAGCGCCCTCAATTGGTTTTAAAGTGGGGGTATTAGATTTTAAAAAAACCAACCTTACCGATAATTTAAGTAAAACAGTGCCTTTTTTTGGTTTACAATTTTTTAAGGGGGTGAACACGAAATTAGATTGGATGGTGAATCTAGATGTAGCTTCTTTAAAGTATCCTTTTTATGTTTCAAAAATAATACGTCAAGCCAACACCAAACAATATTATTTTGCTATAGATGCCAATTTGAATTATAAATTTCGCACAGATGATAAAAAAGTGGTGCCCTATTTAACTGGAGGTATCGGTTTTGCAACGGATCATGGTGCTTATTATACTGCTTATGTTCCTTTTGGTGGAGGTTTACAATTAAAGGCCAAACAAGGTTCTTTTTTAAATATTTCAAGCACCTATCGAGCTGAACTTTCTCCATTGACTAAAATGCATTTTGCACATTCCATCAGCTATACTTATCCTTTAAAGCTAAAAGATAAAAAGCCTGTTATGTTGCCATCTGCTCCTGTTGTTGCTGATGAGGACGATGACGGAGTATCAGGTGATGCAGATGATTGTCCTAATCAATCAGGTTTAGTAAAATACCATGGTTGTCCAGTTCCAGATTCGGATGATGACGGAGTGAATGACGAAAACGACCAATGTCCAGTCGATTTAGGCCCATTGAAATACCATGGTTGCCCAATACCAGATACAGACAAGGACGGTATCGATGATGAGCAAGATAAATGCATTAAGGAAAAAGGATTAGATCGTTATCAGGGTTGCCCAATACCAGACACAGATAAAGACGGGATCAATGACGAGCAAGACAATTGTCCAACAGTCGCTGGTATTATGGGTAATCATGGGTGTGCCAATATGCAACCACTTATTGATCGTTTTACTTCCAACCTTATATTTGCTTCTGGAAAAACAATATTAAGTAAGCAATTGCTTGTAGGATTGGATTCTATAGTGCTTGTGATGAATAGCTATCCTAATATTTCATTGGCAATTAGTGGACATACCGATAATACAGGTTCCTTAAAGATCAATCAGAAACTATCTGAACAAAGGGCATTGACTGTAAGTGCGTATTTAATTAAAAAAGGGGTAGCCATTAAAAGATTAAATACTGCTGGATATGCGGATACAAGGCCTATAGGAGACAATAAAACAGTTCAAGGAAGAGCAAAAAACCGTAGAACAGATGTGATTGTTTTGTATTAACTTATAGAATAGTTACTTCCCGTTCTAATACAACATTAAATTTTGTAAGCACTGATTGTATAATTTCTTCAGAGAAATCATAAATTTCTTTACCAGTTGCTTGGCCATAATTTACAATCACTAAAGATTGTTTATCATAACAACCTACATTTCCTTTTCTAACTCCTTTCCAACCACAATTTTCTATTAGCCATCCTGCTGCTAGTTTATACGTATCGTCAGAAATGGGGTAGGCAATCAATTCGGGAAAATCTGTTTTTAATTTTTCAAAATTCGTTTTACTTACACTAGGATTTTTGAAAAAGCTTCCAGCGTTCCCTAATTTAGCAGGGTTGGGTAATTTTGAAGTTCTAATTTGTACAATCGCATTGGATAAATCAGCTAAGCTTGGGTTTTTAATATTCTTTTCATGTAATAGCTCCTTAATACTTCCGTAATCGGTTCTTAATTGATGTTGTTTTTTTAAAATAAACTGAACAGTAGTAATTAAGTATCTATTTTTTTCTTTTTTAAAAAGACTATTTCTATAGCCAAAAGCACATTGGCTATTGCTTAAAGTAATCCATTGATTAGTTTGGGTATCTAAAGCAGTGACCGATTCGATAGATTCTTCTACTTCAACGCCATAGGCCCCAATATTTTGAATGGGGCTTGCTCCAACAGTGCCTGGAATTAAACTTAAATTTTCAATTCCACCCCAGCCTTTTTGAACGCAGTAGCTTACAAAATGGTGCCAATTTTCACCAGCACCGACACTTAAAAAAACATTAGTAGCTGTTTCATTTGTTTTTTTAATTCCTACAACTTCCATTTTAATAATTAGTCCTTCAAATGGCTTTGTGAATAAGACATTGCTTCCTGTACCTAAAATAAAATAAGGAATTTGTTTCTCTTTACACCAGCTAATAGCTTCCACCAGCGCATCCTGAGATGGAATGCTTGTAAAGTAGCGACTAATTTCATTACACCCGAAAGTAGTATACTGCTTAAGTGAAATATTTTCCTGTACCGTCATAAGTTTAATTTGGGTCAATGTCAATTACAATTTGGACAGATTTATATCTAGGGTGAACTTGTAATAAGCGAATATAATGTAATAATTGTTTTTTAGCCATTTGTAAGGATTCAGGCTGCTTAGAAATTTTTACAGCTAGTTCCCAAATGTATTTATTTCTTACCCGATTAACGATAGGTTGAGCAGGGCCTAGCACTGTTTTTTGTATAGCGGGGCCCAGAGATTGGAAAAAGTGATTAACGGCTTCTTCCGCAATATTATTTTCTTTATGCTTAAACAATAAACTCACTAATCTACTAAAAGGGGGGTAGGCAAAGTGTTTTCTATTTTGAATTTCAAAATCATAAAATCCAAAATAATCATGTTTTTGTACCAATTGTACAATAGGATGTTGCGTTTGGCTTACTTGTATGATTACTTTTCCTTGATCATTGGTTCTGCCTGCTCTGCCACTCACTTGTTCCATCATTTGAAAGGCTCGCTCATTGACTCTATAATGATTAAAATTAAGTAAGCTATCTGCGTCCACAATTCCTACGAGGTCAACGTTTTCAAAATCTAATCCTTTTACGACCATTTGCGTACCCACTAAAATATCAATTTGTTTTTGTTCAAATTGTTGAATCAATTGGTCGTGTTCATTTTTCCCTTTCACATTGTCTAAGTCCATTCTAGCCACAACAATTCCTGGCAAACTTTGGTTTAATTTTTCTTCAATTTGTTCTGTGCCAAAGTTTTTTTGTTTAAAATCTTGTTTGCCACAAGCTTTACAAGTGTTCACAATAGGATAACTGGCGCCGCAGTAATGGCAGGACAATACATTTTTAGCTTTGTGATAGGTAAGTGTTACATCGCAATGTTCACAATGAGGAATCCATCCACAGGTTTCACAAATTAAATAGGGGGCATAACCACGTCTATTTTGAAATAGGATTACTTGCTTTTTATTGTCAATGGTTTTTTTGATGGAAGCCAATAATTCCGGAGTTAAAATAGCCGTTCCTGCTGGCTGTTTTTTGGTATCAATTAATTGAATGGTTGGAAGGGCACCTTGGTTAAAGCGCTCGCTTAAGTAGGTGTAGCCATATTTTTTTGATAGGGCGTTAAAATAGGTTTCGACAGAAGGAGTAGCCGATCCTACCACTACTTTAGCATTTATTTGACTAGCGTAATAGATGGCGGTATCTCTAGCTTGGTACCTTGGGGCAGGCTCCTGTTGTTTATAGGATGGGTCGTGTTCTTCATCAATGATAATAAGTGATAAATTTTTATAGGGTAAGAATAAGGCCGATCTAGCTCCAAGTACAATTTTAATTTCACCTGTTTTAACCTTATTCCATATTTCTACCCGTTCGTTCGGATTGAATTTGGAATGATAGATGGCAATACTGCCTCCGAAGTATTGTTTTAGGCGTCGAATCATTTGAGCCGTCAATGCAATTTCAGGTAATAGATATAATGCTTGTTTATTTTGTTGGATAACTTCCTTTATTAGGGCAACGTAAATTTGAGTTTTACCACTACCTGTAATGCCATGCAATAAATGAACAGGGAGGGTAACTAATTGATTTTGGATGGACTCAAAAGCAGCTAACTGTTGTTTAGATAAAGTATGAAAATCTTGATTACCTATTGAAGGATCGGTTTGGAATCGATCTTTTTTTCTTTTTTCAGCTATGAGTACGCCTTTGTCAATTAACGCTTTTAATTGGGCACTAGAAGCGCCAGATTTTTCAAGCATTTCTTTTTGTCTAACCTCGCCTTCTGTTTTTTCATAGTGTAAAAAAGCAAGTAATAGTTCTAATTGTTTTGGAGCCCTGGTCCATTCATTTAATAAAGCCTCTAATGCGGGTTCATTTCTATAGTGAGGATGCAATAAAATAAAAGTTTCTTCTTTTATTTTATATTTATCCTTCATGTTTTCTTGTACAAAACAAATTCCCTTTTGAATAAGTTTATTAATGACAGGGTAGACCGATTTTTTATCAAGTAGCTTTTGAATTTCAAGTAAGCTTAATGCCTTTTTTATTTCCAATGCTTCTGAAATAATATATTCGGCATCTCCTAAGTTTTTTCCATCATTCGTGTGCTCTTCATTAAATATAAAAACACTTTCACTAGAAATTTTTAAATGACTAGGAATGGCTGCTTGCATTACTTCGCCTTCCGTGCACATATAATATTGTGCCATCCATTCCCATAAGGCCAATTGAGGCGGATAAACAATAGGTTGATCGTCAAGAATGGATAAGATAGGTTTTGGATTAAAGTCGGATGGTTTTTCTGTACTAATTTTTTTTACAATACCCGCGTATCTTTTATTGGCACCCAGCATCACTTCAACGCGCATGCCCAGCATTAATTCCGACTGCATGGATTCGGGAATCATCCATGTATAATTTTTAGGAAGCGCTAGGGGTATGATAATTTCGGCGTACATCGTATGGGGTGTAAAAATACACTATGATTTTGGATACTTTCTATATCTTCTCATGCCTTCATCCATTTGATTGAAAACACGGTCTTTTAATGCATCTATTTGGTCTAAAGTGTAGCCACTTACTGGCACGGTTTCTAAATAAACTACTCTATGTTTACCTGGGGTAAGTGAAAATGCACTACTAAAATGCATTCGATCAATAGAATCAACTAATAGAATTGGTTGAATGGGAATATTCATTTCAATAGCTAATTTAAATGCCCCATTATAAAATGATTTTAAAGGATAATCTTCCGTCATACTAAAAGTGCCTTCCGGAAAAATGAAAATAGAAATTTGTTTTTCTAAGGCAGCTTTCAAATTACGAAGACTTTGTGCTCTTTTTTCAGGGTCGCTTCTGTCTACCATTACCACCGCGTTGCGATAGATGAGTCCAAATATAGGAATTTTCGAAGATTCGAATTTTGCTAAAGGTCGGATGGGTTGATGCTTCAATTGAACGATGGTAGGAATGTCCATATAAGAATTATGGTTGCCTACAAATATATGAGGGCTGTTAAAATCATGAGGGGCTTCAAAAATTTCTGAATGACGAATGCCCATAAAAAAGTATAAAATTTTCCCCCAATAGCGGCAAATAGTATACACATGCTCACTTAATTTTTCTTTTCCGAAGGGTAACACAAGAAACATGGCTGTTACAGAAAGAATGGTAAGTATTGTAAATAAAACAATGGAGTAGAGGCAGTAAATAAGTTGTAGGAACTTTAGTATTATTTTCATGTGGCACTAATATAATAAAAAAGGCCCGAATTTTCATTCAGGCCTTTAGGAAACTAAATATTGTTCCCAGAACGTTTAAATCTTATGCCTTTAAAGGATTTCTACCGTACTTTTCATCGTGTTGAGTAGCATCCAATCCTAATTCTTCATCTTCCTCAGTAACACGCAAAGGCATAATGATGCTGATGAATTTAAAGATCAAGTAAGATGCGGTGAAGCTATAAAATACAACTATCAACATAGCTTTAAGTTGTGTAAAGAAAAAGGCGGGATTGCCGTAAAATAATCCATCAGCGCCAGCAGCATTGACAGACTTGGAAGCAAATAGACCTGTCATTAACATACCCACCATTCCACCTATTCCATGACAAGGAAATACATCTAGGGTATCATCTACTCTCGACAATTTAAATACATGACTTGCTACATTAGAAATAATTGCAGCCATCATTCCTATAAATATACTTTGTGGAATACCTACAAAACCTGCAGCAGGGGTAATGGCTACTAATCCTACTACAGCACCAATACAAAAACCAAGTACAGAAGGTTTTCTTCCTTTTAATACGTCAAAAAACATCCAGGCTAAACCTGCAGCAGCAGCAGCGGTATTGGTAGTGGCGAAAGCATTTACGGCTAAGCTATTGGCACCTAATGCAGAACCAGCATTAAATCCAAACCAACCAAACCAAAGTAAACCGGTACCAATTAATACATAAGGGATATTTGCTGGAGGAATTTCTTGTTGTTCTAATTTAGAGCGGCGAGATTTTAAAACAATGGCTCCAGCTAAAGCGGCACAACCTGCGCTAATATGTACCACAGTACCACCAGCGAAATCGAGTGCGCCCATTTTTAATAAAAATCCATTTGGATGCCAAGACCAATGAGCCAATGGGGCATATACCAAAATGATAAATAATACGATGAATAAAATGTAAGAAGTAAATTTTATACGTTCTGCCACCGCACCTACTACTAAACCTGGCGTGATAATGGCGAACATTAATTGAAAAAGTGCAAATAGTAATAAGGGGATGGTCATGGCTGCACCACCTTGTAGTGTTGGCGCTCCATTGACAACACCTTTAAAGAATAAATGAGTCATTGGATTGCCAATAATTCCGTTGATGCTTTCGCCAAAGCTTAAACTATATCCAAAGCTGATCCAGATTACGGATACAATTCCAGCGGATACAATACTCTTGATCATCGTAGAGATTATGTTTTTTCGATGAACCATACCGCCATAGAAGAAGGCTAAACCTGGTGTCATAATAAAGACCAAGGCCGTAGCTACTAAAATCCAAGATATGTCAGCTCCGCTGTAAGTGGAAGCATCTCCCTGAAAACTAGGTAACTGAGGGACAAACAATGCTAAAATGGCTACAACTAGCAAAAGAATAAAAGGAGCAAATTTTTGTACTACTTGGTTTTTCATGAATTTTGAGTTTAGTATTATAAAATAATTAGATATATCATTTATTCGATAAAATTACATAATTATTATAATTACTCATTAATAATTGTAATATATAATTAAATATAATATGTTGTGAAAAAACAATATTTTACTTCAAAGTCTTAATGGCATTGATTATTAGCAATTAAGCTTAATTAATTAAAAAAAATAGGTGTGGAAAAAAACTTAAATAATTATTGTTAATTATTTAAAATAGGGGTGGTTTTGAAAAATTAGTTGGATTAACCCAGCTTAAAAAATAAACTGCTGTCCTTAGATTCTAACAATGAGGAACCTGTTAAATAGATATCTACTTTACGAGCGCACTCTCTTCCTTCGCTAATGGCCCAAACTACAAGAGATTGACCTCGGCGCATATCGCCAGCTGTAAATACTTTGGCAATATTGGTTTGATAAGCTTGTTCTGTAGCTTTTACGTTTCCGCGCTCATCTAATTCAACACCTAATTCATCTAAAAGGCCAGTGGGTTCGGCATGTAAAAAACCCATAGCTAATAATACTAGTTCGCAAGGAATTTCTTTTTCGCTACCTGCTTTTTCGGTAAACTTACTTGGTCTTCCGTCGTTGGCATTGGTCCATTCTAGGTCAACTATTTGTAAAGCTTTTAAATTTCCTTTTTCATCACCAATAAATGCTTTTGTTGCAACGCCCCATATTCTTTCTGCACCTTCTTCATGAGAAGTAGTTGTTTTTAATAACATAGGGTAGGTTGGCCAAGGCATATAATTGGCTCTGCTTTCTGGAGGCTTAGGTAGTAATTCAAATTGAGTCACCGATTTTGCTAAATGTCTATTGGAAGTTCCAACACAATCACTTCCAGTATCTCCACCACCAATTACAACCACATTCTTTTTGGTGGCCATTATTTCTAATTCTTCGATAGCAATTTCACTAACTCTTTTATTTTGTTGCTTTAAGAAATCCATAGCATAATGAACCCCTTTTAAATCTCGTCCTGGAATAGTTAAGTCTCTTGGAATAGTAGATCCACCTGCTAGCACTACTGCATGATAATCGCGCATGATATCGTTGACTCTTATATTCACACCTACATAAGCATTGCATATAAATTTAACGCCCTCGTCTTCTAAAACTTTTATGCGTCGTTCTACTACTGTTTTTTCTAATTTAAAGTCGGGGATACCAAAACGTAATAATCCACCTGGTTTAGGATCTCTTTCGTAAACCGTTACTTCATGGCCTGCATAATTTAATTGTGCAGCAGTGGCTAAGCCTGCTGGACCAGATCCAATCACCGCTACTTTCTTACCTGTTCTTACATTGGGTTTACGTGGTGTTACAAAACCTTTTTCAAAAGCAATTTCAATTATATGTTTTTCAATTTCTTCAATGGTAACAGCTGGTTGATTAATGCCTAATACACAGGCACTCTCACAAGGGGCTGGGCAAATTCTTCCGGTAAATTCGGGGAAATTATTGGTAGAAATTAAAATTTCGTATGCGTCTTTCCATTCTTTACGATACACTGCATCATTGAATTCTGGAATAATATTGCCTAAGGGACAGCCGCTATGGCAAAAGGGAACACCACAATTCATGCAACGGGCCGATTGTTCATTTAATTTTTGTTCAGGCAATAAAGAGACAAACTCTTTATAGTTCTTTTTTCTATCCTTTACCAATAATTTGGAAGGAAGCTCTCTAGTAAATTCTTTAAATCCAGTTGGTTTGCCCATAAGTGATATTCAAAAAAAGTAGTTATAAATTATTTAGCAGCAGTCAATTTTGCTTTTTGTTTTTGTAATGCCTTTTTATAATCGCTTGGGAATACTTTGACAATATGTTTCAATTGATTGTCAAAATCGGCTAATACAAACTTAGCGACTGCGCTGCCTGTTTTATCGAAATGTTCTTGAATTAATTTTTGTAATAAAATTTGGTCTTCCTTATCTGTTGATTCCAATTCGACTATTTCTTTATTACACATCAATTCAAAATTATTTTGTACATCATATACATAGGCAATGCCTCCACTCATACCAGCAGCGAAGTTTCTGCCGGTTGCGCCTAATACGATAGCAATTCCACCTGTCATGTATTCACAACCATGATCTCCAATACCTTCTACGACCACTGTTGCCCCAGAATTTCTAACAGCAAATCTTTCACCAGCTTTTCCTCTAATGAATGCAGTACCACTCGTAGCACCGTAAAAAGCTACATTACCAATGATGATATTTTCTTCAGGAATGAAGCTTGCTTTTTTATCGGGATATACAATTAATTGGGCGCCACTTAATCCTTTACCAAAATAATCATTGGCATCGCCTTCTAATTCCAAAGTAACTCCTTTGGTATTAAAAGCGCCAAAGCTTTGACCCGCCGTTCCATTAAATTTAAAATGAAGGGTATCTTCTGGTAAGCCTTCTGCTTTATATACCTTAGTTATTTCATTAGAAACAATGGTACCAGTTGTACGGTCGGTGTTTTTTATGTCAAACTGAGCACTTACTTTTTGTTTGCTATCAATAGCAGGTTTAGCGGCAGTTAATAATTTCCAATCTAACACATCACTCATTAAATGATCCTGAGTTTCTGTTTGATACAAGCCTACACCAGGTTCAGCAGGCTCTTTATATAATACGTCACTTAAATCTAAATTTTTGTATTTCCAATGGGTGATGTTTTCACGCATGGTTAAGGCATCTACTTGTCCCACCATCTCATTGATGGTTCGGTAACCTAGTTCCGCCATTATTTCACGTAGCTCTTGTGTAATGAACTCAAAAAAGTGTACAACATGATCAGGATCTCCTGAAAAACGTTTGCGTAATTCAGGGTCTTGTGTGGCAACACCCACTGGACAAGTATTCATATGACACTTTCGCATCATGATACAACCTTCTACTATTAAAGCAGCAGTGGCAACACCCCATTCTTCAGCACCTAGTAAAGTAGCAATGGCAATATCACGACCTGTTTTCATTTGACCATCTGCTTGAACCACTACACGACTGCGTAATTTATTTTTTACTAAAGTTTGATGCGTTTCTGCCAATCCTAATTCCCATGGTAATCCTGCATGTTTGATAGAGCTTAGTGGAGAAGCGCCCGTGCCTCCATCAAATCCAGCTATTAATACCACATCTGCTTTCGCTTTAGTAACGCCAGCAGCGATGGTACCAACGCCTGCTTTAGAAACCAGTTTAACATTAATTCTTGCTGCTCGGTTGGCATTTTTTAAATCAAATATGAGTTGAGATAAATCTTCAATAGAATAAATGTCGTGATGCGGTGGTGGAGAAATTAATCCAACCCCCGGAGTAGCGTGTCTTGTTTTTCCAATCCAATCATCTACTTTATCACCTGGCAATTGACCACCTTCGCCTGGTTTTGCACCCTGTGCCATTTTAATTTGTAATTCATCTGCTTCAGATAAGTAATAACTTGTTACACCAAATCTTGCACTGGCCACTTGTTTAATCGAACTGCGCATTGAATCTCCATTGGGTAATTTAGTATAACGAATTTCATCTTCACCGCCTTCTCCTGTATTACTTTTCCCACCTAAACGGTTCATAGCAATAGCCAAAGTGGTATGCGCTTCCCATGAAATGGATCCAAAGGACATAGCCCCTGTAGCAAAACGTTTGTAGATAGCATTGGCTGGTTCAACTTCGTCAATAGAAATAGATGGACGAGTTGGTTTAAAATCAAATAAACCTCTAAGGGTACAAGCTTTTTCAGTTTGCTCGTTTACTAACTTAGAATATTTTTTAAAACTTGCGTAATCATTTGATTTAGTAGAATGCTGAAGCAAATGAATGGTTTGCGGATTGAATAAATGAAATTCTCCTCGACGTTTCCATTGATAAACGCCACCCTCGGTTAATCGATCCACGGGAGAAGATTTTTTAGCAAAAGCTAAATCGTGTTTAGCTAAAATTTCTTTGGCAATTTCATCTAATCCCATTCCATTAATACGTGAAATAGCCCCAGTAAAATGTCGGTTGACTACCTCTTTATTGATTCCGATAATTTCAAATATTTGAGCGCCTTGATAAGATTGTAAAGTGGAGATACCCATTTTTGAAAACACTTTATACAATCCTTCATTGACCGCTTTGATATAATTTTTCTTTAATTTTTCTGCATCGTAATCGGTCTTAATTTTCTCTTCTAATTTCATATCACGAATAGTAGACAAAGCCATGTAAGGGTTTATCGCGGTGGCACCAAATCCTATTAAACATGCATAATGGTGTACTTCCCAAACATCTCCTGCTTCTACGATGATACCCACTTTACCTCTTAACCCTTTTCTAATTAAATGATGATGCACGCTAGCGCAAGCAAGTAGCGTAGGGATAGCGGCATGTTCTGAATCAATAGAACGGTCTGTTAAAACAATAACTTCAAATCCATCTTCCACTGCATCTACTGCATATCGGCCCAATCTATCCAAGCCTCTTTTTAAAGAACCTTCTTTTCCATCAGCTCTAAAATAACATTGTAAGGTTTTGGCTTGAAACACCCCTGTATCAATACTTCTAATTTTTTCTAATTCGTGGTTGTTTAAAATAGGATGCTTTAATGCCAAGCAATGACTCGCCATCGGATCTTCCATTAATAAGTTACCTTGACTACCTACAAAAGTAGCTAAGGACATCACCATTCTTTCACGAATGGGATCAATGGGCGGATTGGTTACTTGAGCAAACAGCTGCTTAAAATAACTAGTAATATGTTGTGGTTGATCACTCAATACAGCCAAAGGCGTATCGGTTCCCATAGAACCAATAGGCTCTTTACCATCTAAGGCCATGGGGGTGATGATATTTTCAATATCTTCTTTAGTATAACCAAATGCTTTTTGGTATTTGAAAATTTGATCGTGTTCTAAATGCGTAAATTGAATTCTTGGTTCTGGTAATTCTTCTAAACGAATTTTATATTTATTCAACCAATCCCCATAAGGTTGTTGAGCACAAATTTTTTGTTTTAAATCGGTATCGCTAATGATTTTACCAGCTTCCATATCCACCACAAACATTTTTCCAGGTTGTAAACGACCTTTTTCAATAATAGTAGCAGGGTCGATAGGTAAGACGCCCGTTTCCGAAGCCATAATAACTCTATCATCGTTGGTAACGCAATAACGAGAAGGTCTTAAACCATTTCTATCTAATGTGGCACCAATAATTTTTCCATCTGTAAAAGAGATTGAAGCGGGGCCATCCCATGGCTCCATAAAGGCTGCATGAAATTCATAGAAAGCTTTTTTCACCGGGTCCATTAAATCATTGCCATCCCAAGCTTCAGGTATTAACATCATCATTACATGTGGTAAGGAGCGACCAGATAAAGTAAGCAGTTCAATTAGGTTGTCCAAGCAAGCGGAATCGGATTGTCCTGTTGTCACTACAGGTAAAATCATTTCTATTTCTTCTTTGCTAAAGTGAGGAGATAAGAATCCATTTTCATTGGATCTTAACCAGTTTAAATTTCCTTGTAAAGTATTAATTTCTCCATTGTGTGCAATGTATCTAAAAGGTTGTGCTAATTTCCAAGAAGGAAAAGTATTGGTCGCAAAACGAGAGTGTACCAATCCAAAAGCAGATACCACTCTCTTGTCACTTAAGTCTGGGAAGTATTCACGCACTTGATGGCTGGTCAATTGACCTTTATATACAATCACTCTTTGGGAAAGAGAAGACATGTAAAAACCAATCGCTTCTTTTTTGATGGTGTTATTAATGGTATGAGAAGCGTAATTTTTTAAAACAAAAAGTTTTCTTTCAAAATCTTCAGGATCTGAAATATGGTCAGGCTTTTTTACAAATACCTGTTCCATGATAGGTTCTACAGACAAGGCAGAGGGGCCAATGGTATCTTTAACAACAGGTACTTCTCTGTAGCCAATAATTTCAATGCCTAATTTTTCTGCAGCACGTGAAAAAATTTCTTTACACTCTGCTAAAATGGATTTATCTCTAGGAAAAAAAATAAATCCCACACCATACTCATTTAAATCGGGAAGATGAATGCCTTTATGAAGTAATTCGTCAAAGAAAAATTCATGTGGAATTTGAATCATAATACCAGCACCGTCGCCTGTATTTATTTCACAACCACAAGCACCTCGGTGTTCCATATTTTCTAAAATAGTGAGACCATCGGTTACATTTTGATGCGATTTCACTCCTTTGATATTGGCAACAAATCCAATACCACAAGCGTCGTGTTCATAAGCAGGATCATACAATCCTAAGTTTTCATTTTTCGTCATTTACAACCAGTTAATTATAGGATACTCTAAGTAGGGTGCGATTCATGGAAAATTACGAAAAAAACAGGATTTTTAATAGCAGAATCGCAACAAATTTACTAACCATTTGATAATATTTAAATAAAACAAAATATTTTTGAACAATATCAAATAACGAACGTTAGCCTTTGTAAATTTTGAAATAAATCAAATGATATCCATTTTTAATTTATCAAAAGCGGAAGATGGATTGAATACAGTTCCTTTGGGAAATAGGCCAAAAAGAGAACTTCCAGAGCCACTTAAACTAGCGTAAATAGCTCCCTGTTCATATAAATCATTTTTAATCAGTGCTAAAGAAGGGTGCGCCTCAAAAACAGGTTTTTCAAAATCGTTGATTAATTCATTTTTCCAAGTAGCAATGGGTTGTTGAATAATACTTGCTATCGTTTTTTCTTTTATAGCGGGAGTTATTTGTTGAAATGCCCAGCCTGTTGAAATGGGAATATTAGGATGAATCAAAGCCATCGTATAATTAGATAAGTTAATGGAAATGGGTTGCATTATTTCACCCCTTCCTGTTGCATGACAGGCTTCGTTTAAAATAAAAAAAGGGCAATCACTACCTAATTGTGCAGCATATTGAATAAGTTGTGTGCTAGATAATTTTAATTGAAATAAATCATTCAAAATAGAAAGTGCTGCAGCACCATCACTTGATCCTCCACCTAGTCCAGCCCCTATAGGAATTTTTTTATGTAAATGAATTGTAACAGGAGTTATTTGCGGGAAATCTGTTTTTAAAAGATGGTAGGCTTTTACACATAAGTTAGATGAAACATCACCTGGTATTGGGTTTCCAGAGCTTTCAAATTGTACTAAAGCATTTTGCTGGCCATTGATAGTCTTGGTAATTTCAAGAATATCGTTTAAGGTAACGGGATAAAAAACAGTTTCTAATGCATGAAATCCATCTTTTCTTTTTTCTAAGATAGATAAACCTAAATTAATTTTACAATTAGGAAATTGAATCATTCTTTAGGATTTCTTTTGCGCATTTTTTTTATTGATTTCATCTCGAATGTCAATAGCGCGGATATAATCTTCTTGTTCTAAAACTTCTTGCAATAATTTATTTAATTCCACTAAGGATAAACTAGATAAATCGTTTTGGGGTGCTGTTGCAGTAATCGTTGTTGGAATGGTAGCTTTTTCTGCATTTTCATTGGCTAAACCCGCTTGTTCTAAAATATTGTCATATACATAAATAGGGCAACCAAATCGAACGGCTAGTGCAAGGGCATCACTAGTTCTACTATCAATTTCGATGGTATCATTGGCCGTAAAGCAAACCAATTTCGAATAAAAAATACCTTCTTGTAAATCACATATATATACTTCCTGCAATTGAATATCAAATGCAGTCATAAAATTTTTCATTAAATCGTGGGTCAAGGGTCTCGAAGGATGCATATTTTCTAAAGCAACCGCAATGGCTTGTGCCTCAAACCCCCCAATCACAATGGGTAGACGACGCAAACCGTTCACTTCACCTAAGATTACCGCGTAAGAGTTAGATTGGGTGATGCTATGAGATAAGGCTACTATTTCTAATTCAATTTTTTTCATATACTGTTTGGGTCTTCAAAGTTAATTAAAAAAACAAATCTTTTAAGGCCTATTTTTAGAAGAAGCATTAAATTGTGCCTATTAAAAAGTTGTTATGAAACCAATTCTTTTGTCTGATATTAAGCCTGTTACTTTATGTGCTGGCTTTGATTCAAAGTTAATTCACAGTAATTCCATGACTTGGTCTTTTGTGCATTCAATAGCGGGACATACTTTACCAGCTCATCAACATGTGCATGAGCAAGTCACCCATATTGTAGAAGGCGATTTTGAATTAACAGTGAATGGAACGCCCTATTTATTATCGGCCGGCTCTGTATTTATTATCCCATCCAATGCGGTACATTCTGGAAAAAGTATTACCGATTGTGCTATCATTGATGTGTTTAATCCTGTTAGAGAAGATTATGCAAAATTGAGTGCTCAATAATTTAAAATATTTTTAGATGTATTCTTTACAAAATAAAATTGCTTTGATAGGAGGTGCCTCACAAGGTCTTGGAGCAGCTTGTGCAAAGGCATTGGCTGCAGCAGGAGCTACAGTGATTGTATATGCAAGAACAGAGGAGAAATTAAAAAAAGTGGTCAAGTCTTTACCCACTCCCTTACAACAGGAACATAGTTACTTGATTATTGATACGACTAATTTAATGGTATCTAAAAAAGCCATTCAGCAATTAATAGAAAAAATAAAAACAGTTCATATACTAGTGAATAATACGGGTGGCCCTGCAGCGGGTTTGTTGTATGAAACTAGTGTAGCGGATTTGAGCGCATCTTTTGAATCTCATTTATTGCATGCACATCAATTAGTTCAGCTTTTACTACCAGGTATGCGCGAGGCTAAGTTTGGTAGAATTATCAATCTGCTTTCAGTATCTATTAAAGAACCCATTGATGATTTAGGTATTTCCAATACCATTCGAGCAGGAATGGCCAATTGGGCAAAAACTTTATCTAGAGAATTAGGCCCCTGGGGAATTACTGTTAACAATGTATTGCCAGGCTTTACCAATACCGAAAGATTAAACTATTTGTTTTCTAATAGAGCCGAAAAAGCAGGGCTAACTATAGAAGAAATTACAAAAGGGGTTGAAAATAGCATCCCAGTAAAAAGATTAGGGAAGCCAGAAGAATTAGCGTCGGCTGTTTGTTTTTTATGTAGTAATGAAGCCAATTTTATCAATGGAATTAATTTGCCCGTGGATGGCGGACAAATGAGATCGCTTTAAAAAAATGGAAGTAATAGTAATAATGGACTATTATATTAATTAGCTGCTTTTGCTTTTAATACTGCTGCAGTTAATTTTGGCACCACTTCAAAAGCGTCTCCCACCACACCATAGTCTGCTGCTTTAAAAAACGGCGCTTCTGGATCTTTGTTAATCACTACAATAGTTTTACTTCTGTTGACTCCTGCTAAATGTTGGATGGCTCCAGAAATACCAATGGCTATATATAAGTTAGGGGCAATTTGTATACCTGTTTGACCAACGTGTTCATGGTGTGGTCGCCAATCTGTATCTGAAACTGGGCGACTACATGCAGTAGCCGCACCCAATGCTTTCGCAAGGTCTAAAAGTATGCCCCAATTTTCGGGTCCTTTTAAGCCACGTCCACCACTCACAACTAAATTAGCTTCAGTTAAAGGAATTTCGCCTTCGATTTTTTCCACTTTGGTTATTTTAATAGATGCAGGAGGAATGTCTAATTTAATTTCTACTATGGTAGCTGCACTATTGTATTCTACTAAGCCAAAACTATTTTGATTGATGGCAATGACTTTAATGGGGGTTTCCATTTTTATATTGGCAAAAGCTTTTCCAGAAAAAACAGTCTTCCTTACTACAAATCCATTTTGAGTATTGGGTAAACTACATGCCCCTGTTACAATGCCTGCGCCCAATTTAACAGATACGGCGGGTGCAATAGCTTTTCCATTAATATTATGTGCAAATACAACTACAGTGGCATTTAAGTTTTTTGCAACAGTAGCTATTAAAGTGGAATGCACTTTAACATCTAATGAATTCAAGGTTTCATTTTTTAATTGATGCACTTTTTGTGCTCCAAATTTTCCTAAATCAGCAAGGGGGTCTTTGACTGTGCCAAAAACTAGCGCTTCTGATGCACATCCAATTTCTTTTGCAAGTGCTGCACCATAAGATAAAGCTTCTAAGGAGGCTTTTTTAATTTGTTGATCAGCTTGATCTATATAAACTAGTACCATAAAATAAAATTGTAGTGGGTTAAATAACTTTTGCTTCTTCTTTTAATAATTTTACAAGTTCATCCATGTTTTCTGGGTCAATTAATTTTACGCCCGACTTGGAAGGAGGTAAATCAAATTGACTAATATTGGTTGTAGCCGATGAAACAGCAGGAGCGACTATTTTCAATGGTTTTGTACGTGCAGCCATAATGCCACGCATATTTGGTATTCTTTGTTCGGCCATTCCTTTTTGACAACTTACAATAACGGGCAGGGTTACTTCGCAGGTTTCTACTCCACTTTCTATTTCTCTTTTAACAGTGGCTGTATTCCCGTTTAATTCAAAATGATCGGCCAATGAAATAAATGGAAGATCAAGTAGAGCAGATAACATAGAACCAATACAGGCACTATTGTAATCGATGGTTTCTTTACCAGTTAATATTAAATCATAGACCCCTTCTTTTGCTACTTGTGCAATTTGATCTGCAATGGTAAATGAATCATTACTAGTACTATCAATCCTTATGGCTTCATCACCACCCAATGCCAAGGCTTTTCTAATAATAGATTCAGCATCCACACCTCCCACGGTCACTAAATGTATAATCGTAGCAGGGTCTTTTTCTTTTAATTCAATGGCGCGAACCAGTGCATACCATTCATCGTAAGGGTTAATAATCCATTGAACACCGCTTTCATCGAACTTTGTATTACCTTCGATAAAGGCGATTTTAGCAGTGGTATCGGGGGTTTTGCTGATACAAACTAAGATCTTCATGATGACTAATTTAGTTTCTTAATAGTTAGTTGTTTATGCAACTAATGCAAATATAAGCCAAGATGACTCGAATTGAAAGAATTATTGAATTTTTAAATCAACAACCTAAGGATAACTTTTTAAGGCATGCTTTGGCCTTAGAATATATCAAAATAGGGGAGGAACAAAAGGCCCAGGATTTGTTTATAGACCTACTGACCGAGGCTCCGGATTATATTGGCTCCTATTATCATTTGGCAAAATGTTTAGAGCGGATGAATGATAAAGAAGCAGCTATTCTATGGTATGAAAAGGGAATGGCGGCAGCGAAAACAGCTAAGGATAACCATGCTTATAGTGAATTGCAAGCGGCGTATGAGGAATTAGTATATTAAAGGGTCCCAAATACTAAACAAGCCTTTGATTAATTTTGGTATCAATTAATTGAAAAAAATCTTCAGGTTTGTAGGTTCTCCAAGCACTTATTTCCATTAATTCTATATACCTATTTAATTTGCGCAATAAAAAATCATGTTGTGCTGCGGAATGAAAATTAACTAATACGGCCCAGCCCTCTTCCTCTGAAGTTTGTTCATATAATTCTTCATAATAATCTTTATCGCCACTGTGAAAATTAAAAACACTTTCAGCAATTAATATGAATTTATAAATGCCTTCTTCCATCAACTTATCTAACACTTCTCTTTTTAGTTCCATGATATCGTTTTCGATAGCATCGTTCCATTCTCCAATCATTTCAATAATGGCAAATTTTAATTCATAGTCAACGAATAAATTTTTTAAATATAAAGTCTTGCTGCCAAATTCATCCCATTGCGGATGAATATAATAATTATACACTGTTTGAGAAAATTCAAATTCGCTGTAAGTGCGTCCAAAAAAAATAGATTTTGGATCTTCTTCAGCCATGTATAAATGGCGCCAATGATAATGAGGTTCAATTTCATGCATATGCAACTAGCCAGCTACGGGTTATTGTTTTTTGTGATACGCAATCAATCCTTCCATAGGAGATTTGATAATTTTCCCCAATTCGATTTCGTAACTTAAAGCCAATTGTTTGACAATGTCTTTGAAAGCATAAGCAATGCCACCTACAAAGTGAATGGGATGAATCCAGGATTCATTCATTTTATTAATATGGGCAAAGAAGAAATCATTTAAGCCATCCTCGATAATATTTTCAATCATATAATGTCCTCTGTGCTCTGTTAGGAATGGGGCAAAAGAAGCGAGGGTTCTATTGGGGAAGGGGTCTTTGTAAACACTATTTAAAATAGCATCTTTGCTAAGGTTGAATTTTTTTTCAAAAGCGGCCATCAATTCTTCATCAAAAGTTTTGTACAAAAAATATTGAATTACTTTTTTCCCAAGGTAGGCTCCGCTACCTTCATCTCCCAACACATAACCTAAGCCAGGGCTGTTTTTTGTAATCTTATTTCCATTGTAAAAACCTGTATTAGAACCAGTACCTAAAATACACACTACGCCTTTTTCTTTTTGACAACTGGCACGAGCGGCTGCTACTAAATCGGTATCAATAGAAAGTTTTGCATTTTTAAAAACAGCTTTTAACGCTTTTTTTAAGGATAGCACATTATCGGGGTTGCTTAAGCCAGTGCCATAAAAGTAAACCGCTTCTATTTTTGAAATAGTAACCTTTTTTGCAAAAGATTTTTCTAGTAGTTCGATGATGGCTAGTGTTGATAAAAAATAAGGGCTAATGCCTATGGTATTCACCGTAGTTTTTTGGTTATTTTGGATCAGGGTCCAATGGCATTTGGTTGCGCCGCTATCGGCAATGAGGTAATTCTTTATCATAGCTTGTCACTCTTGTGTGTGAAAATAGCCATTTTAGTGTAATTTTAGCCCGAATAAAAAATAGCATGCAAGAAAATAATAATCTGAATTGGGGTAAACCACTCTTCTATGGCTTTCTAGTCATCTTAGGTATTTTAATAGGTGTCTTTTTTAAAGGAAATTTTAATTTAGGATTCCTTACCAGAAATAATCAACAACCTATTCAGGAAATGATTGAGTTGGTGCAATCCAAATATATAGATTCTGTTTCAAATGATAGCGCTGGTATTAGAGTAGCTAATTATTATCTAGCACAATTAGATCCGCATTCTGTATATATTCCACCAGCCGACTTGAATGAAGTGAATGAGCAATTGCAACCCAATTTTAAAGGAATAGGTATTGAATTTCAACAATTCAGAGACAGTGTTTTTGTTGCTTATGTCATGAAAGAAGGCCCAGCAGATAAGGCTGGATTAAAAGTGGGAGACATTCTTTTAAAAGCCGATGACAGTATACAATTGTCAGGAAAAAAATTGAATGCCGAAGATATTAGAAATAAAATAAAAGGACCTAGTGATAGTAAAATTAAATTATTGGTAGATCGAGCTGGGGAGAAAAAATCTTTTACTGTTTCTAGGGACAATGTATCCTTATCTCCAGTGGACGCCAGTTATATGATAGATACCGTTATAGGGTATATTCGAATCAATAAATTTGCAGACAGAACGTATGAGGCATTCATGCAAGCTTTAGAGCCTTTGTTACAAAAAGGAATGAAGTCCTTGGTGATAGATTTAAGAGGCAATGGAGGAGGTTTATTGTCGGAAGCAGTGGGTATTGCGGATGAATTATTAAGTGGCAATAAATTAATAACCTATACGGAGGGGGTGCATTCGCCTCGAGTAGATTATTTTAGTAAAAGAGAAGGATTGTTTGAGCAAGGAGGGTTAACCGTATTAATGGATGAAACTTCTGCATCAGCAAGTGAAGTATTGGCAGGCGCTTTGCAAGATTGGGATAGAGCTAGCATTGTAGGAAGACGCTCTTTTGGAAAAGGATTGGTACAACAACAATTTAAATTATCCAATGGAGGCGCATTAAGATTAACTACTGCAAAATATTATACTCCATTAGGAAGAAATATCCAAAGACCTTATACAAAAGGTAAAGAGGAATATGAAAATGATTTTATAACCAGATTGCATGAGGATGCATTGGGTAAACAGGATTCCAGTTTTAAGGGGGATTCCTATAAAACGCCTAAAGGGCATTTGGTGTATGGAGGAGGAGGGATTTATCCAGACAAATGGGTGAATGGAAGTTCGCTTTTAATGGATACCAGTTTTATGGTGTTGTGGGAAGATGGGTTGATCAATGATTTTGTTTTGCATTGGTATATGCAAAACAAAAAAATGATGGAGGCTCAACAAAATCCAATTGCTTTTTTAAAACAGACAGAACAATACAATTATTGGGGTGCTTTATACAATTATGCTCCTTCGGCGCAAAAAAATAAATTGAAAACATTAGAGAAAAACAAGTTATTTGTCCAAAATCAAATCCGCGCCTTAATCGCAAGAACGAAATGGTACAAACAAGGCTTAATTGAAGTGCAAAATGCATTGGATCCTTCCTTCAAGCAAATGCTTCCATAAAACATGATATTTATCAGTTTTAATACTGACCCGACTCATTGATGTACTAATTTAATTGCTCCACTTTCGTTGTAACCATGTTACAAGAAACTTGCTATCACTGTGGGCTAAAATGTGATACGGCGATACAACTTACAGATAAATACTTTTGTTGTGATGGCTGTAAGATGGTATATACGCTATTAGATGAAAATGGGTTATGTCAATATTATGACTTGTCAGCAATGCCTGGTTTAAAGGCTAAGGGCCATTTTGTTTCAGATAAATACAATTACTTAGATAATTCAGCCATACAAGAGCAGCTTATTCAATTTAAATTAGGGGATCAAGCACATGTCACATTTTATTTACCTCAAATACATTGTGTAAGCTGTGTTTGGCTATTAGAACATTTGAATAAGATCAATCCTGGAATTATTCATTCTCAAACTCATTTTGAAAAAAAGGAAATAAAAATAATATACAATCCATCGATTATTTCTTTAAAGGAATTAGTGCAATTATTGGCTTTTGTCGGGTATGAACCCGTAATACATTTAGGAGATAATGATTGGCTTAAAAAAAAGAAAGTAAATAAAAAACAATTGTATAAAATTGGCATTGCTGGATTTTGCTTTAGCAATATCATGATGCTCAGTTTTCCCGAGTATTTGTCAAATGATGTACTTGAGCTAGGTTCGCTTAGGCATTTTTTCATTTATATTAACTTAGTATTATCCTTGCCGGTTTTATTGTATAGCGCGAGTGATTTTTTTATTTCGGCCTATACAGGACTTAGACAAAAGTGGTTAAATATTGATGCGCCTATTGCGCTTGCCATAGCAGTTACTTTTAGCAGAAGTGCTTATGAAATTCTTACCCAAACAGGAGCAGGTTATTTAGATAGTATGAGCGGCATAGTATTTTTTATGTTGGTGGGAAGATGGTTTCAGGACAAATCCTATGATTCATTTGCATTTGATAGAGATTATAATTCTTTTTTCCCTTTAGGAGTAACTGTTTTAGAAGACGGGAAAGAACTCAGTAAGCCATTATCAGATTTGGTAAAATCGGAAATTGTTTTAATCAAGTCTGATGAAATGATTCCTGCTGATGCTGTATTGTTAACGGAGGGTGCCTTGATTGATTATAGTTTTGTGACCGGCGAAAATGCGCCCATTGCAATGCTGGTAGGGCAATTGGTATATGCAGGAGGCATTCAAAAAGGTAGGTCTATTCAATTAGAGGTAGTGAAGCCTGTAGGGCAAAGTTATATTACAGAGTTATGGAATAGCCCCTTATTAAAAACAGAAAAAAATGCAGAAAAATCATTTGTGCATCCTTGGAGTCAATATTTCACTATAATATTATTGATGATTGCAACGTTTACTGGTATTTATTGGAGTGTATATGATACGCAAAAAATATTACCTGCGGTAACAGCAGTATTAATTGTGGCTTGCCCATGTTCATTATTACTTACTGTTACTTTCACTTATGGAAATGTGTTAAGATGGCTAGGTAAGCGAAAATTATATTGCAAAAATGCATCAGTTATTGAAGCCATTCATAAAATTGACACGATTGTTTTTGATAAAACTGGAACATTGACCAATCATGAGGATACACAATTAGAATATATAGGGGTGCCGCTAAGTGCTGCAGAGATGATTGCAGTTAAATCAATTACTAGAGAGTCTTTACATCCATTGAGTCAAATGGTGACACAATTTCTAAGTTTACAAGTGACTGAAATTACTAGTTTTCAAAAAATAGAAAATTTTATTGGTAAAGGGACCAAAGCAACGAGTGGCCTATTTGAAATTATCATTGGGTCCTTTGCTTTTTTAAAAGCGAATGGTATTAGGCAGAATGAAGTGTATCGTGGATCTATGGTTTGTTTGGCTATTAATGGTGTGTTCAAAGGGCTATTCAAAATAAATCATACCTATCGAAATGGGATTGAATTAATGGTGGTGCAATTAAAAAATGAGGGGTATCATTTACACCTATTAAGTGGAGATCATCCTACAGAGCGAGCCAATTTACTAAAAATAATCGGGCATGATATACCCATGTTATTTGAGCAAAGCCCAGCAGATAAGTTACAGTATATACAAAATTTACAAAATAAGGGGCATTATGTAATGATGGTAGGAGATGGTTTAAATGATGCGGGAGCTTTGAAAAAAAGTAATGTAGGAATTGCCGTCACCGATCAAACCCATTTATTTACGCCAGCAAGTGATGCCATTTTAGAAGGAAGTCAAATAAATGCATTGAGTGATTTAATTAAATACGCGAAAAAGGCTAAACTAATTATTATATTAATTTTTATATTATCAATTATATATAATATTATTGGTATGTATTTTGCCACTAGTGCCAGGTTGTCTCCAATGGTGGCTGCTATCTTGATGCCCATCAGTTCTATTAGTATTGTGGCGCTTTCTGCTTTACTTTCTTTTCTATTTTTTAATAAAATAAGTGCAAAAAACTGATATATATCAGTTCCCAATTTGACCTAAGTCATTAGATGAATTCTGCATTACTTATAGATTTGTTTTAAATATTTTTTAATGGGCGTAATTGTCATATTAATCATTGTAAGTGTACTAGTTGCGGGAGGCTTTTTAATAGCTTTTTTATGGTCGGTAAAAACTGGTCAAATGGATGATGATTACACACCTTCTGTAAGAATTTTATTTGATGAAAATTTTGACAGTGAAAAAAGCGGTGAGCATAAAATAAAAGTTTCCAATAAAGTAGTATAAAAAATCATTAACCATTTAAATAAAACTTATGCAAGTAGAAAGTTTTCAGTATGACAATAAAACGGTAAGGAATTTTGCCATTGCCACTATCATTTGGGGGGTTGTTGGAATGACGGTAGGATTATGGGTTGCCTTACAGTTGGTTTTTCCCACTGTATTAAACTTACAGCCCTATTTTAATTTTGGTCGTCTTAGACCATTACATACCAATGCGGTTATTTTTGCATTTGTGGGTAATGCGATGTTTATGGGCGTGTATTATTCACTACAGCGTTTATTAAAAGCAAGAATGTTTAGTGATGTTTTAAGTAAAATACATTTCTGGGGCTGGCAACTAATTATTGTTGCTGCGGCCATTACGCTTCCATTGGGAATGTCTACGGCTAAAGAATATGCAGAATTAGAATGGCCCATCGATATAGCGATTACTTTAATTTGGGTTGTTTTTGGTTTTAATATGTTCGCTACCATTATTAAAAGAAGAGAACGACACTTATATGTAGCAGTTTGGTTTTATATTGCCACATTTGTTACGGTTGCGGTATTGCACTTGGTGAACTCATTTGAATTACCTGTGACTTTATTTAAAAGTTATAGTTGGTATGCTGGTGTACAAGACGCCTTAGTACAATGGTGGTATGGACATAATGCAGTAGCTTTTTTCTTAACTACCCCATTTTTAGGGTTGATGTATTACTTTTTGCCAAAAGCAGCCAACAGGCCTGTATTCTCTTATAAATTATCCATTATACATTTTTGGGCTTTGATCTTTTTATATATATGGGCGGGCCCACACCATTTATTATATACCGCTTTACCTAATTGGGCACAAAGCTTGGGAATTGTTTTTAGTTTCATGTTGATATTCCCGAGTTGGGGAGGTATGATTAATGGTTTATTAACCTTACGTGGTGCATGGGATAAGGTAAGAGAAGATGTGATATTGAAGTTTATGGTGGTAGCGGTTACCGCTTATGGTATGTCTACTTTTGAAGGGCCTATGTTATCCTTAAAGAGTATTAACGCAGTAGCGCATTTTTCAGATTGGATTATTGCGCACGTGCACATAGGTGGCTTGGGATGGAACGGGATGCTAACTTTTGGAATCATCTATTGGTTGTTACCCAGAATTTACAAAACAGAATTGTATTCTAAAAAATTAGCGAACATACATTTTTGGTTAGCCACTTTAGGAATTTTATTCTATGCAATTCCTATGTATTGGGCAGGATGGCAACAGGTTGCTATGTGGAAACAATTTACGCCTAGTGGTCAATTGAAGTATCAATTTTTAGAAACGGTTACTTATATGGCTCCTTTTTATGCCTTGCGCGCTTTAGGGGGTGTATTGTATTTGACTGGTGCCATTATTGGAATGGTCAATTTCTTTAAAACAATTGGTCAAGGTACATTACAAGCAAATGAAGAAGCACAAGCACCTGCTTTAGAAAAGACCTATACAAAACATAATGGAGAACATTGGCATCGTTGGATTGAGCGAAAGCCAACACCATTTTTATTATTATCGTTAGTGGTAATATTAATTGGAGGCTTAGTTGAATTGGTACCTACTTTTTTAGTAAAATCAAACATACCAACTATTTCAAGTGTGCAACCTTATACACCATTAGAGTTGCAAGGAAGAGACATTTATACAAGAGAAGGTTGTTATACTTGTCACTCTCAAATGATTCGGCCTTTTAGAAGTGAAACAGAACGTTATGGAGAATATAGTAAAGCGGGAGAGTTTATTTATGATCATCCATTCCAATGGGGAAGTAAACGTACAGGTCCAGATTTAGCTAGAGAAGGAGCGGGTAATTTAAAAAAATCAAATACCTGGCATTACAATCACTTTGAAGAGCCCAATGCAATTTCGACAGGTTCTGTGATGCCTTCCTATTCATTTTTAATTGATGATAATTTGGATACCGCTTCCACTCCATTAAAAATTAATGCAATGCGCACTTTGGGAGTGCCCTATGCTGCGGATTATGCAAACAAGGCCAATCAGGATTTAATGATACAGGCAAAAGGGATAGCAGATGATTTACAAAAAGATGGTATTAAGGTAGCGCCTACTAAAGAAATCATTGCATTGATAGCTTATTTACAAAGACTAGGAACGGACATCACTAAAAAATAACTCCAAAAATTTAAATCTATGTACAGCTTTATAAAAAAATATACCGAAACAATGCAGGACAAAAATATTTATCCGCTTTTTTCGCTATTGGTTTTTGTGGCATTTTTTGTTGGAGTACTATGGTATGTTAAAGTGCTTGACAACAAAGAAGTGGAAGAAATTAAAAATCTACCATTAGAACAATAATATAAAATCTAAAAACATTTCTTATGTTAAAAAATAAAAATACTTTTCTATTGTTATTGGCTAGTTTACCTTCTTTAGCCTCCTTTGCGCAGACTGCAGTGGTAGTCAATACTTCGAAGCCAACGAATTATATGCAAATTTTAATGATCTCGGTAGCGGTATTATTGGTAATGGTGGTTTGGGTATTAGCCAATGTATTGAAAATGGTTTCAAAGAAAGCGGTTGAATTGTCTAAGTCGGCACCTAAGGTGTTGATGATTTTTATAGTGGCAATGGGTTCTATGTTTGCAACTAATTTATTTGCACAAACAGCTGCTGATACAAATACTACTACATCAGTGGCTAAAGATTATTATGGTGGTTTGTCTTATAATACTTTCTGGACAATGTCTACAGTTATTTTATTAGAGTTGTTAATTGTTTTCTTATTGATTTTATTTATTAGAAATATTTTTCGGGCAATACATCCCGTTGAAAAAAGAATTGTGGAGGGCAAGGGGGTTACTGATTCTTGGCTAATTATTACCTGGCATAAATTAGACAAACAGTTTTTTACTAAAGCAGTGCCATTGGAACAAGAAGCTGACTTGCTTTTAGATCATGATTATGACGGTATTAAAGAATTGAACAATGCATTGCCGCCTTGGTGGAAGTATGGATTTTACATTACTGTTGTAGTGGCTGTATTTTATGTATTAAAATTTGAAGTGTGGCATACTGGAATGAACCCTACAGAAGAGTACATTGCAGAAATGTCCGCAGCCAAAGTTCAAACAGATGCTTATTTAGCCTCCGCCAAAGAAAATGTAGATGAAAATACTGTTATCCAATTAGATGCATCAGGTGCTGCAGCAGGAAAGGAAATATTTGCAAAAACCTGTGTGCCTTGTCATTTATCGGAAGGACAGGGTATAGTGGGCCCCAACTTAACAGACGATTATTGGATACATGGAGGCAGTATTAAGGATATATTCAAAACCATAAAATATGGGTATCCTGATAAAGGCATGCAATCTTGGCAAACCACCTATTCTCCAGTGCAAATGCAACAATTAGCTACTTATATAAGAACATTAAAAGGGACCAATCCGCCTAATCCAAAAGCCCCAGAAGGAGACTTGTATAAAGAGGTAGCTGCTTCACCAGACAGTGCTACAACAAAAAATAAATGACACAAGAAAATAATAACGATTCTGAAAATATCTCGAATTATAAAAGGGAATTGTTGGATCAAACATTCAGGGACTCAGTGTCTACTATTAGCAAAGAAGGAAATAGGAATTATGTAAATCCGCAGAAGCCAGTTGGGCGGTTATATAATTTAAGGTCTTACTTTAGTTATTTTTATTTGGTGTTATTTTTTACTTTGCCATTTATCAAAATAGAGGGAGAGCCTGTCTTTTTGTTTAATGTATTAGAGCGAAAATTTATATTTTTCAGTAAAATATTTTGGCCTCAGGATTTTTTTATTTTTGCCATTGGGCTATTGACTTTTATTGTTTTTGTAATTCTTTTTACTGTAGCATTTGGGAGGATATGGTGTGGTTGGGCTTGTCCTCAGACCATATTTATGGAAATGGTCTTTAGGAAAATTGAATATTTTATAGACGGAGACGCCCATCAGCAAAAAAAATTAAAGGCCATGCCTTGGAATACAGAAAAGTTATTAAAAAGAGGCAGCAAAATTGTTGTATTTTTTTTACTATCATTTCTTATAGCCAATTTTTTTCTCGGTTATATCATAGGCATTGATGAAGTAGGGGTATTGGTCAAGGAAGGGATATTTTTACATTTTGGAACATTTAGTGCATTGGTTATTTTTACTTTTGTTTTTTTCTTTGTTTATTATTGGTTTAGAGAGCAAGCTTGCATAATTGTATGTCCATATGGTCGATTGCAAGGAGTATTATTAGACCGCAATTCGATTTTAGTAGCCTATGATTATGTAAGAGGGGAGCCAAGAGGTAAATTATCGGATGTTGCTGTAGATAAAGGAGATTGTGTAAACTGCCATGCTTGTGTTAGAGTATGTCCAACAGGTATAGATATTAGAAATGGGTCTCAATTAGAGTGTGTTAATTGTACCGCATGTATAGATGCCTGTGATGAAATCATGGATCATATTGATAAACCCAAAGGATTGATTAGGTATGCTTCGGAAAATGGGATAGCAAGCAAACAAAAAACCACCTATACTTGGAGGTTGAAGTTGTACACTATTGTGTTAACCTTGCTATTGTCTTTTTTAGCTCTATTGCTCATTACAAGGGCTGATGTAGCTGCGAGAATTTTAAGAACACCAGGGCAGACCTATCAATTATTGGACAATAATAAGATTAGTAATTTGTACAATATCAAATTAGTGAATAAAACCAGAAAGAATATTCATTTAGATATTAAATTAGAAAATATAGATGGGGAAATTAAACTAATTGGACCCGTGGATGTGATAAAGGAATCTTATTTCCAAACTAGTTTTTTTATTACTTTAAAAAATGAACAATTAAAAAGAAGAAAAACAAAAATCAAAATAGGTCTATATGAAAACGGCCATAAAATGGATGAGTTAACCGCAGTTTTCTTAGGGCCTTCTATTTAAAAAATATAGTATGAAACTAAATTGGGGACATAGCATTATAATTGTTTATATCATTTTTGTAGGAGGAATACTTTTGCTTGCCATAAATGCTTATCAGCAAAAATTTGACTTAGTGCAAGAAGACTATTATGGAGCTGAACTTAAATTTCAATCAGTTATTGATGCTTCTAAAAGAGCTAATGCATTGGGTGGCGAATTGAAGCTTACTTTAAAAGACAACAAGTTATGGATACAATTACCAGCAAAATTAGAAATGGGAGAACTAACAGGGGAGGCACATTTATATTGTATTGCGGATGAAAAAAGAGACTTAATAAAAAAGGTAGCCACTAATAATGGACAATTTAAAATAGAGTTATTAACTACTACCAAAGGAAATTATACGTTGAAATTATCGGTTGAGCAAAAAGGCATTAGTTATTATTTTGAGAAAAAGGTAAACCTATAATTATGAATATGCAGGCTATTTTTGAGATTGGATTTTTGATGGGGCTTTTAGGTAGCTTTCATTGCATTGGAATGTGTGGACCTTTGGTTTTAGCATTGCCTATGGCACATAAAACTAAGGTTCAAAAATGGTGGGCACTTTTTTTATACCATTTTGGTAAAATAACAAGCTATGGTTTTTTAGGAATTATTTTTGGTTTATTTGGTAGTCAATTGCCATTGAAGGGGGTGCAAGAAAATTTGTCCATCGTGATTGGCGCAATTATGATAATCTATGTTATATATGTTTTTGTAATTAAACCAAAACAAAGAAGGAGGTTCTTGCAATTCAATTTTTTATATTCAAGCATCACAAAAAAATTAGGCATTTTGTTTAAAAGTCAAAATAGATTTACTTTTTATTTAATTGGGGTATTAAATGGATTACTTCCTTGTGGAATGGTGTATTTAGCTTTGACTTCGGCATTGGCCACTCAAAATATAATACAGGGCGGTTTGCTTATGGCATTTTTTGGTTTGGGTACTGTTCCGGCATTAATCATGGTGGCCTTAGGAGGACTGTATTTTGGTATAGTATTTAGGCAAAAGGTACAATCAGCATTACCACTATTTATTTTTAGTATGGGATTGCTGCTAATACTAAGAGGCATGAATTTAGGAATACCTTTCATAAGCCCTCATTTAGGTATAGGGAATAATTCGATGCATTGTCATAATTAATTGGTCATGAATAAAGAAATTATGCTTCAGGAAATAGAATCACTAGCAAGGTCGATGGACTTTATACAAGAGGAGCAAGCTTTTATTAAAAGAAAGCTTAGTAGCCTTTTGGAGAACATAGTTATGCATGATTTTATTGAATGGGCAGAAGAGTTGCAATTACAAATTATCAATAGAGAAACTGCAATAAAATTATTAAATAGTGATATAGTGCTATTGAGAAATAAAGCAAAAGCAACTAAGTCAATTAATAGTATTATTGATGCCTCCTTAGTACTTGACTTTAAAAAGTACAAGCAGCAAGTTGTATATTTGGAGAATGAGTTTATGGTATGGAAAAATGAAGTCAATGAAAGGTTTGAAGCTACCCCTACTTAAATGTAGTAAATTTAAGTCTGATTTTTTGGGCACTTAATTAAACAAATTGGCTAATTTTTTTTCATCAATAATTACAATTTTACCTTCTTTAATTTCAATTAATTTTTCTGATTTAAAATCGCTAAGCGTTCTTATTAAACTCTCCGTGGCGGTGCCTGCGATATTGGCTAAATCTTCTCTTGAAATAGAAATGGAAAAGTTTTCAGTAGCTCCTTCTTTAGCATATTTCTTTTTTAAGGTAAGCAAAGTGTCGGCGACTCTTTTTCTTAAGCTGTGGTAGGCTAGTGCTACCAATTGCTGTTCTTTT
This sequence comes from Sediminibacterium ginsengisoli, assembly GCA_945865545.1. Taxonomy (GTDB): domain Bacteria; phylum Bacteroidota; class Bacteroidia; order Chitinophagales; family Chitinophagaceae; genus Sediminibacterium; species Sediminibacterium ginsengisoli_F. The sequence goes on from CAMBEQ010000016.1 coordinate 39,461, forward strand.
TCTGTAATATTATTTGCTAGTAGTTTAATCACTTTTAAAGCTACTTCTTGGTTATGGGTAAGTAAATGTTCAAATTCTTTTCTTGGTATTACTCTAATAGATGATTCTTCTAGTGTTTCAGCAAATTCTTCATACACTGCATTTTCAATGAGTGGGATATGTCCAAAAAAATCACCAGGGGATAAAAGCCCAGTAATTAATTCCTTGCCGCCATCACTGGTTTTGTACACTTTAACTTTTCCTGTTTCTATATAGTAAAGTTTATTAGGGTGTTGTCCCTCAGAATATATAATTTGTTTTTTCTTATAATCGATCACATCATGTGCTTCCAGTGCCTTATGCATTTCATCTTTATTGCCCAACTCGGAAATTATTTGGTACCATGCTTCAATGCCTCGGCCACCAGCATTTTGTTGAATTTTTACTTTTTCAATACGTGCGCGAATGGCATTGATTAATTCTGAATCAGAAAATGGTTTGGTTATGTAATCGTCGGCGCCCATTTCCATACCTTTACGTAAATCATTTCTTTCGCTTTTGGCACTTAGGAAAATAAAAGGAATATGTTGTAAGTCGTTATTTGTACTTAAAATTTGGAATACACCATATCCATCTAAGACAGGCATCATGATGTCACAAACAATTAAATCAGGAGGATTGGCCATAGCCATTTCTACACCAATTTTTCCGTTTTCGGCAGTGCTTACTATGTAATTAGCCAATGTTAAAATTTCGGCAGTATTTTCTCTTAATCCTTCGTTGTCTTCAATCAGTAAAATTTTTTCCATAAGAAATATATTATTTATTCAAAATCATTTATAATTTTAGTAGGTAATTGTATTTCAAAAGTGCTTCCTTTTTCAAATTCACTATGGTATTCTATTTTTCCTTTTAAAATTTCAATATATCTGCCTACTATATGTAGTCCAAGTCCAGTTCCTTGTATGTTAGTGACGTTAGTGGCTCTAAAAAATCTTTCAAATAAATGTACTTGGTCGCTTACAGGGATCCCAATGCCTTTATCTGTAATTTTAACTGTGGTGGTATTTTGAGTGACTTCTGTTTCAATTAAAATGATGGACTGCTCAGGTGAGAATTTAATAGCATTAGAAATAAGGTTAATCATTACATGCTTAAGCAAGTTGCTATCTGTATAGGTGTTCGCTAAACCTACGTGTTTGTATTGAAAACTTTGGCCTAGTTTGAGTAAAACAGACATCTCGTTGATGATATCATTAAAAAAAGTAGGCGTGTCGAATTGTTCCGATTTTACATCCACTTTACCTTCTTCAATTTTTCCTAAGGATAGGAATTCGTTTAAAATATCGGTAAGTGTTTTTACAGATGATTTAATTCGATCAATATGCTTGTCTCTTTTATGTTGTTCTTCGGTAGAAATGTATTTAGAAAGTAAGGAGATGGAAGAAAGAATGGTACTTAATGGGGTTCTGAATTCATGGGAGGCCATAGAAACGAATCTTGATTTTAAGTCGTTCACTTCTTTTTCTTTTTCTAAGGACAGCGTCAACTCTTCTTTAGAAGCTTTTAATGCTTTTAAGGTAGCTTGTAGTTCATTGGTTCTTGTATCGACAGTTGCTTCTAAGTTGGTATTTAGTTTTTTTATTTCTTCATTCACCAATTCCATTTCAGCTTGTTGGAGTATTATTTTCTCTTCACTTAATTTTCTTTTAGTAATATCCGCGATATAGGCGATAGCAAATTGTTCTTCGCCAGTTTTAAAATGCCCCAAACTAATTTCAACGGGGAACTCGGTACCATCCTTTTTTAATCCTGAAAGAGTCATACCTAATCCCATGGTTCTAGCTTTGGGTTGTTCTATATATTGATCTCGATAACCAACATGTTTATGATGATAACGTTGAGGGATTAATTGTTCTAGCAATTGTCCCACCATACTATCATTACTATAGGCAAATAGGGTATTGGCATATTCATTCGCCATTATAATTACTCCATGCTTGTCTACCACTATGATAGCCATAGAGGCCGAATTAAACAAAGCTTCAAATTTGTTATCGTTGTTGATAGAACTTGATTCTTTATTGGGCATAAAAGGGAAAAATATGATTATCCTCAAGTTACGATTTTTTTTACTATTTGACTGATATCTAATTAATTAGAAAAAAAATAGCCATTATTTGTTTCATCATTATCTACATCTAAATTTAAATGCTTAAACACAATTCAATTATTAATATTATAAAAATATTAATATGAAATAAAATAGCAAAAATTATAAATAAATATATAATTTAGCATTTATAAACAACATATAAATAATTAATATATGTATGTAATTTTGATAAGTTATTGAAAGACAAGTATTTAACAAATATATAATAAAAAATAAAAAATTTAATAAGGTTATAAATATCAAAAAAATACAAATAGCAATAAAATAATACATATATAAATAAATATAATATAAACTAAACCTTCTCCTATGAAAAAAACACTGTCATCATTATTAGTTCTTATGTTAGGTATTAAATCAATGGCCCAAGTGGATAGTTCAAAAGCCGTTACACCTGCTTCTAACAAATCAACCACATTTACTTATTATGTAGATGGTTATTATAAAGGTGATTTTGCCAGTAAGCCAGAAAATAATAAAACAAGTTTTACCAATTCAAGTAATGCATTAAAATTAGGAATGGCTTCCTTTAAGGTAGATCAAGTGATGGGTAAATTTGCTGCCACTGTAGATTTAGGGGTGGGTAAAAGAGCAGAAGAGTTTTCTTATAATGACAAAGGTGTTGCCACAGTATTTAAACAAGCTTTTGTAAGTTATGCTCCAAATTCAACTATCAAGTTTACTGCAGGTAAATGGGCAACCCATATTGGGGTTGAATTATTAGATGCGTATTCCAATAGAAACTATAGTATGAGTTATGGTTTTTCTTATGGACCTTTTTTTCATACAGGTTTAAGAGCTGATATTGCTTTAGGTGGTAAGTCTGCCATGATGATTGGAGTAGCTCAACCAACTGATTTTGTAAATTCTTCTTCCCCCGATAAAATGCTCATTGCCCAATTTAGTACTGCAACAAAGGACGATAAGTTAAAAGCTTTTTTGAATTATCAAGGAGGCAAAGACAAATCACAATTTGATTTAGTATTAAATGGGGTGGTGACCAGTCAAATTGCTATCAATTATGATGGGACCGTTGCCAATATTGCAGGTGCTAACTGGAGCAGCAATGCAATTTATGTCAACTATGATCCAAGTTCAAAAATTGGATTTACTTGGAGATCAGAATTGTTTAATGATACAAAAAGTGCAGTAGGGATAGGGACTTCTATTTTTCAAAACACATTCTCTGCGAATATTCGCTTTGCCAAGTTAACCTTAATACCGGAATTAAGGTTTGACAATGCAAAGGATAAAATATTTTTAAATAATAATAACCATCTCAATCAATACGGTGGCAATTTCTTATTGGCTGTTGTATATAAATTTTAATGGATCCTATTTATTCTTGAGCGTTTTGTTTCTATCAAGCGCATAAGAATAGTTCCTACGTTTTTAAAAGTTCAAGGTTTATTGGTTTTAAGCAAGCAATCGTTACTCAGGGCCCCATTTCTATGGGGCCCTCTTTTTTTAATCTTTCCAACGCCATTCTCCAGCAATTTGTAATGGCTCTTTTAAATTATTTTTGATTAAGAAATTTTTAGTTTCTTCATCTGTGAAATGTTTTGACTTAATTTCAGCGGCATCTGCAATGCCATATAATAACATCGAACCAAAGCGAACGGTATTTTTCATGCCCTTTTCTTCTACTAGGCTAAATACATCGCAATCCGCATGGTAACAAGGTCCAGCATTTTTTGGAAGTCCACCCCCGGCAGCTCCGCCAGTAGGAACACCTTGTAACATAAAGGGTTGGTTATCGCTGTGTAAGCCAGCGCCCACTCTAAACATATTGGTAAAGGAAGTATCGATTGAATGTGCAATGGCTCCAATACCAGTAATTAATTCTCTACTATCTTCTGAACTAGTTGAATATCCTTTAGGATCATTGGTCATATCATAATTGAGCATGTATCTAATTTGGTCAATACTTTTATTTTTGATCGCATCATTTACATAAGCTCTTGAGCCCAATAAGCCTTCTTCTTCTCCCATGAACATCACAAATTCTACAGTTCTTGCTGGGTTTAATTTTAATTTAATAAAAGTACGTGCCATATCTAAAACAGAAAAGGAACCAATGCCATTGTCCATTGCGCCTGTAGCTAAATCCCAGCTATCTAAGTGACCGCCAATGACAATTTTTTCATTGGGTATAGATTTTCCTACAATGGTGGCTACCACATTGCGCGCTTTAATCATTCCAGAAAAATTATTCATAGTAATATGACTAAATAATTTTCCATTGGTAAGTTGGTTTCTTAATGCAAGTCCATCTTCTTTACCTATACATAGGGCAGGAATAGGAATTAATTTACCGGTAACTGATGCGGTTCCAGTTAATAGAACGCCATTGTCTGCGGTATTAATAAGAATCATTCCTTTGGCACCATATTTGGTTGCCAATGCTGCTTTTTCTGAACGGTGTAGTGAAGGGGTTCCTGCTTTTGAGTTAGGAAGTACCCCTAAATACACTAATGCTATTTTACCTTTAACTTTATCTGGGTTAGCTAAATAATCATCTTCAACACCATTACCTATATCTATTACTTCTAGGCTAACATCCGCTTTTACAGGAGAGTGAGCTAAGGTAACAGATTTAATAACTTTTTGATGTTGTAAGTCTGCTCCAATGGTTACATGAATTTTTCCTCTGCTCCAACTTTCTACTTCAAAGGGTTGAAAACGCAAATTAGTAAAGCCATAAGATTTCAATAAATCAAAAGCGTATTGTTCGGCTTTATTACCATTAGGGGAACCTGTTAAACGATGTCCAATGGTTTCAGATGCTATTTTAAGCGAATTGTACGCATTCGAATTGGTAGAAACTTCAGTGTTGATATTGTTGAAAATGGAATTCCAACTTGGGTTAATTTGGGCTGTTAAACTACCATTAACTAGTAGTAGGAGTATCCCAAGGGCAAAACTTGTGTTTTTCATATTGAGTTTTAATTAGACTACTAATTTATCCTAAATAAGTCAAATGAAAGGGAACTATTTTACCAACGGCAGGGGAAAATGTAGGTTAAATGGATGGGAAGAAAGCCAAATAGGTTGTACATTTAACAAGACAAATTTGTCAATCTAAGGTGCTTTACCAAGTACTTGCTTAAATCAAACTTTATGTTATTTATTCTTATTGGGATTGTTTTATTTTTTGCTGCGAGATCTTTACAAAATCTTAATTTGCCAGTGGCTATTCCTACTGGGACCATTCGTAGCATTGGGTTAGTCGTAATCATTATAGGAGTGCTTACTTCTTGTATCAAACAAATAGATGCTGGCGAAATAGGCGTAAAATCGATGTTTGGAAAAGTACAGGACGATGTCATTACTAGTGGCTTGAGTTTTGTAAATCCATTGGTTCAAGTGAATACCATTGATGTTAGAACACAAAACTATACCATGAGCGGTGTCCATGCCGAAGGGGAAATGGCTGGGGATGATGCCATTCGAGTGTTAACAGCAGATGGTTTAGAAGTGGTGATTGATTTAACTGTTCTATACCGAGTTCAATCTTCTGAAGCGCCAAAAATTGTTAGAGAGATTGGCTATGATTTTAAAAATATTATCGTAAGACCTATTACTAGAACTAAAATAAGAGACAATGCAGTGTATTACACAGCGGTAGATTTATATTCTTTAAAACGCGACGAGTTTCAAAGTAGAATATTTAAAACTATTGAAGAAAACTTAAAGATACGAGGCCTGGTGTTAGAACAATTGTTAGTAAGAAATATTGTTTTACCAGCTACGGTAAAAGCGTCTATTGAAGATAAAATAAAAGCAGAGCAAGATGCACAAAAAATGCAATTTGTGTTACAAAAAGAAAAGCAGGAAGCCGAGCGTAAAAGAGTGGAGGCACAGGGTATAGCCGATTATCAAAAAATTATTAGTTCAGGATTGGGGGATAAGCAATTACAATATGAGCAAATCCAAATAATGAAAGGATTAATTACATCTCCCAATGCGAAAGTAATTATAATGGGTGGTGGCAAAACGCCGGTGATATTAGATACGAAATCAAATTAAGGGTCCTTATAGTACAGGGCGCTTTATAGATTATTACTAAAATTACTGCTAATTAGTGGAGGATAATAAGGGGATGAAATAGTAAATGTAAAAATTAGGTATATAAAATAAAGAAGGTATAATTTATTTTTTGTACATTTCATAAAATTTAATAAAATAAAATAAGTTAAAATTAGCGTATGGAACAATTATTAGGCCCACTTGATTGGTTATTTATCGTTTTATATTTGGCAGTTATTGCGGGTGTAGCTGTATGGTCAATTAAAAAAAGTAAAGAATCGCCATCCGATTATTTTTTAGCCAATCGAAATTTAGGTTGGTTTGTTATTGGGGCTTCTATTTTGGCTTCCAATGTTGGTTCAGAACATATTGTAGGCTTAGCAGGTACTGCTGCAAGTTCAGGATTAGTAATGGGGCATTATGAATTACACTCTTGGATTATTCTAACCTTGGGTTGGGTATTTGTGCCATTTTATATGAGAAGTATGGTGTATACTATGCCAGAGTTTTTAGAAAGAAGATTCAACGCTAAATCTCGGATACTTTTATCCATTATACAGTTGTTAAGTTATATTATTACTAAGGCATCGGTAACTATTTTTGCCGCAGCCACCGTAATTACTATATTTTTTCCAAGTGTTGATTTTTGGACTGCCGCTATTATATTGGTAATTATCACAGGGGTCTATACCGTATTTGGAGGATTACATGCAGTAATGTATACAGAAGCCATACAAGCAGTGGTATTGTTAGCAGGATCTGCCATACTTATGTTCTATGGTTTACATGAAGTAGGAGGATGGAACAGTTTAATGGCTTCTATTCCTAAAGAAAAACTAAATATGTTCCCTCCCTTAAGCGATCCTAATTTTCCATGGTTAGGTATATTACTTGCATCTCCCATTGTGGGGGTATGGTATTGGTGTACCGATCAGCATATTGTACAAAGATGTTTAGCGGGTCGTGATGAAAAACAAGCACGTCGTGGTACTATCTTAGCTGCCTATTTAAAACTATTACCATTTTTCATTTTTTTAATTCCAGGATTAATTGCTTATTCACTTTCTCAACAAGGAAAATTGCATTTAGTAGATGCCAATCAGGCATTTCCAACCTTAGTGCGAGATTTATTGCCAGCTGGCTTAAGAGGTTTATTAGCCGGAGGTTTATTAGCAGCATTGATGAGTTCTTTGGCTTCAGTATATAACGCATGTTCTACTTTATTTACCATGGATATTTATCAAAAAATTAAACCAGAAGCAAGCAATAAGGAATTAGTAAAAGTGGGTCGTATTACTACAGCCATTGTAGTGATACTAGGAATGATATGGATACCATTAATGTCTAAAATTTCTGGAGTTTTGTATCAATATTTACAAAGTGTACAATCTTATTTAGCACCACCTATTGCAGCAGTATTTTTATTAGGGGTATTCTCCAAACGAATTAATTCAAAAGGGGCATTTACAGCTATGGTAGTTGGATTTTTAATTGGCATGTTGCGTATTATTTTAGAGTTGAATAGAGATTCCTTATCAGGAGTTGCTTTAACTTTTGCCACTATCAATTTCTTATATTTCTGTATCATTTTATTCTTGATCTCTGTTGCTATATTAATCATAGTAAGTTTGTTTTCAGAAAAGCCATCAGAAGAACAATTGAATGGACTTACTTTTGCGACTACAGTAAGTGCAGATAAAGCAGCATCAAGAGCCAGCTGGAATGCAACTGATGTGTGGCTTTCTAGTATTGCTATTGTGTTAGTGGTAGGAATATTTATCTATTTCTCTCCATTGGGAATTGCAGGCTAAAATAATTTATAAATAGGCTTATTAATACCTTATTGAGTTGATTCTCAATAAGGTATTTTTTTTAACATACCTATTAAAAGAATAAATCATACCTTATAGTCAAATTAAAATATGAAAAAAGCAATCATCTTACTTTATTTTTTTTCAAGTTATCAGTTAGTAGCTCAGACCAATAAACTAGTGCTACCTGGTAAAACCTATAATTTTGAAATAAAAGATGGCACTAATAGAAGTGGAAGGTTAGATAGTGTTACCGCCGAGTATTATTATTTTTACAATCCGGCTATGGGGCCTGATCGCATAAGAAAAATGGGGGTTTCTAAAATAAAAGAAATTCAATTAGCTAAGGATGGCACTTTTGCAAACCCTCATTACAGTAGATACTTGTTTGGCCCTTCTGCTTTGCCTCAAGCTAAAGGAGAGGTCTATTTCAATAATCTCGATTTTGAATACAATACTATACAAGTGGGAGTTACCGAAAATTTATCGGTAGGAGTAGGTGGCTTATTGTTAACTTCTTTATTTTCAGGCAATGCCGTATTGTTACCCAATTTTAAATATGCCATTAAAATTAATGAGCAATCTCATATTGCATTAGGTGGTTTGTTTTTATTTTTAAGTGGGAAAAGTTTTGGCTCTAATGAATCAGCGGCCTTGCCATTTATGGTGTATACCTATGGAAATGCTGAAAGAAATATAAGTGTTGGAGCAGGATGGGCACATGCAGGTAGGGGAGATTGGGCACCCAAGCCCACTGGTTATGTAGCAGGCATGAAAAGATTTGCGCGCAATTGGGTATTCCAAGGGGAAGCCTATCTATTAAGCAATAACACAGACAATACTATTTACATAGCCACCTTTAGAAATGTAAGACCCACTTCTAGTTGGGACTTTGGTGTAACTCGCGTGAAATCTGGTACGGTTTCTTTTGCCATTCCTTTAATTGGGTATACCTTGAAGTTTTAACTAAATATATTAAGCTCGATAATGATCGGCTTTCCAATTTTTAATTAATGCTTTAATTTCTTTATTGGATAAATTTTCTGCAATGGCTTTAGCTGTTAATGCTACAAATTCTTCTTCAGAAGCAAAACGTAAAGCGATAACTTGACCCATTCTCAATTCTTGTGGGAATATTTTTCCAGTGGCTAGATAATATCTAAAATTTTCTTCGGCACGAATGGCTCTGTCTTGAGCTTTTAATGCAAAACCTCTTGCATACCATGCTAATAATACAAGTATTACCGAAAGCAAACATAACATAGCCCCTAGGTATTTATTGTCAGCAGTGCTATTCACTAAAAAGTTAATGGAGCCAATCAAAAAGAATAGAATAGCTGTAAGGGTTACATAGTGATATCCAGGTACCATTTTAGCATGGTTTTTAAAATCTTGGTCTTGCATGAGGTTGTTTTTTATTATTACAAATCTAAGCTATGTATCAATACTATTTGATATAATTAGTACTTATTACATCTAAAGCACTTCCAAAATTCTATTGCAAAGAAACGCTCCCAACAAAATTAGCAGGGAGGGTATAGGCTTGTCCAATGGGGGTAATACTTTTGGGTAGCTAAATTAACAAATTATTAAAAATAGTTACAATTTCACTTTCTTTTTAAAAGTAATTCCTTATATTTATTTAAATATTATTTTAAATAAAATCAATTCAAATGAAACAAACCTTATTGGCATTTTCGATGCTACTTATTTCAATGATTTCTTTTTCACAAGCTGAAAAGAAAAACGGTACTATTTACATCAAGCATCCTTATATTGATGTAGTCAACAAAGCTACAAAAGGCTATGTGACAAAAGACATGGCTTTGTGGAAATCTTGTTTTGCAGATACCGCCAAATTTTCAATTTCTGGAATAGATAAATTCATGAGTTTGAGCAAAAATCAAGCAGCTTTGGAATTAGATTATAAATTTTTTGATAATATTACAGTAACTACAGTAGGTTACCCAGATTATTTACATTATGAAGATGGCGACCAAAAAGTGGTTCAATCTTGGTGGAAATGGACTGGAAAATCTAAAAAAACTGGCAAAGTAGTTGTAACTTATTTTGTGGAGTTTGATTGGTTTAACGCAGCAGGAAAAATTTTCAGAGAGACTACTTTAGGTGATTTCTCAAAGCAATTTGCTGAAGAAGGCGTTCAATTGTAATTTAAAAATTTTAGTTTAAGAAAAAGGCCCCCGAGTATTCGGGGGCCTTTTATATTTAAAATGCTATAGACATTTTCTATTGTACTAACCAATCGGTGAAACCGCCAGACATTGTTCCTAGTTTTGTTAATTCGTCAGAAACTCCTTTCATTTTAGCATTGCTAGCTTTTCCTAAGGCAGAGGATGTTCCATCTGGGTTGTAAAATTTGTTTCTATCTGCTTCTGTTTTAAAAACAAAGATGAAACTTATTTTGTCTGCGCCATCTCCTCTAAGATATTTCAATACATGTACATCAGCATTTACAGCACTTGACATTGCTGGAGCCCATTTATTCGTTACAAAATCAACATATTGTTTCATAGTTGTTTTGCCATTTAATTTCACGGTAGTTGTGTGTAGGCCAATTAAATTTCCTTTTTGTAAGGATTGACTAAAGCCAGTAATGCTTGCAAAAGCAAATGCAGCAAGGAAAATAATTTTTTTCATTGATTTTTGTTTTAATGAATTAACAATTTAAGAATTATATAAAGTGTATTAAAATTTATTTTTAAAGCATAACATATAATTA
>CAMBEQ010000017.1 GCA_945865545.1 Sediminibacterium ginsengisoli
CCTGCAGCATCATCAATGGTTTCCCCCAATATTTTCATGGAAGCTGCACTATTGCATTGTACTATTTGCGTATGGCCCCCGCTTACTGTTAAACATAAAAATGGAAAACTGGGTTTAGGGTCATCAATCAAATTAGCCAAAACATGTGCTTGCATATGATGCACTGCTATTAAGGGTTTGTTTAAAGCCAATGCCAATGATTTTGCAAACTGAGCCCCCACTAATAAACTTCCAATTAAACCTGGAGATTGAGTAAATGCAATGGCATCAATTTGCTCCATTCTTTCTTGGTGATTTGCATTAGGGAAGGCTTCTTTCAAAGCAGTATCCACTACTGGTACAATGTTTTCCATATGGGCCCTACTGGCTAATTCTGGCACCACGCCTCCAAATTTTTCATGTACCAATTGATTGGCAATAAAGTTGGAAAGAATTTTACCATTTACAATTACTGACGCAGCCGTTTCGTCGCAGGACGACTCAATAGCCAATATAGTTATGGGTTTGTTGCTCACAACACGAAGATAAAGCTAAAAAATATACAAGAATTACTTTGTTCTAATAGCTTCTACAGGATTCATTTTGGCAGCAATGGAGGCTGGAATAATACCAGAAACGATACCCAAAATAATACAGATACTAAAAGCTAAAACAATAATACCAGGTGCTATGACAATAGAGAATGGAAGTACTGAACTTAGCGCTAATGTTAACACCCACACCAAAAACAATCCCACTAACCCTCCTACAATGCATAAAAAAGCACTTTCTAATAAAAATTCATATAGTATCGTACTACTTTTTGCACCAATGGCTTTTTTAAGCCCAATTTGGCTCGTTCTTTCTCTTACAGTAACAAACATAATATTGGCTACACCAAAGGCTCCAACAATTAAGGATAATCCAGCAATTGCCCAACCACCTTGGTTAATGGCTCCAAAAACGCTTTCCACTTGGTCTTTAAATTGTGCTACATCATTACAGGTAAAATTATCTTCTTGGGTGGGACTCAATTTTCTAATTTGACGCATGATGCCTATTAATTCTTCCTGCAATGCCCTGGAAGGAACACCAGGTTTAGCTTGCACCATAATGGATGGATTCGAATTGTCCGGATTGTATACCGAAGCAAAATAGTTATAGGGTACAATGGTAGCTTTGTCATAATCATACCCATTAATAATAGCACTTCCTTGTTTTTCAATAACGCCAATCACTAATAATCTACGTCCTTTATAAGAAATGGTTTTACCCACTCCCTTATCTGCCTTTCCATATAGTTCCTCTGCCACTTTATAACCAATTACCGCATAAGGTACGCCCCGATTGAAGTCTGATTCACTTAAATACCTTCCATATCCAATATTAAATGCATGAATATTTCTATATTCGGGTGTTATCCCATAAAGATTAACCCCTTTTAATACATTGTCTTGATTAGTGAATGATTCTTGTGTTTGTACAAAAAAAGCCATATTAGAACCCAATGTACTTTTCTTTTTTACGAAGTCCATTTCAGCAATTTTGGGACTTGGACGCTTTACAAATTTCCACCATGGATATTCAGGCCCTCCCGAATAATCCCATTTATCTATGTACACAGAATTGTTACCAAAACTAGAAAGGTCATTTTTAATTTTTGATTTCAAGCTATCAATGGTAGCCAAAACGCCAATGATGCAAAAGATGCCAATAGTAATCCCAAATAAGGATAAAAAGGTTCTTAGCTTATTCACCTTTAACTCTTGTAAAGCCATTTTAAAGCTATTCCAAAGTATACCTAGCACTTTTAACATGGTGTAAAATTACTCCAAAGCTTGGTTTTTTCTATTTTTTTATGCAAACGGTGAATAACTTATCTAAAGTGGTCATTTTTACATTTTGACCCTATTTTAACCAAATAAATAAACAACTCGGGGCAGGATAAAATAATTTGAGGTTAATAGGAAAAATCAGGCTTTGATTTATACCAAGCTCGCAATTCGTTCTTACTTTTGCAGCGATTTAAAATATATCTTATTATGACCTTTAAGCAAATGTTTACATCCTCCGTGGGAAAAAAATTAGTAATGGCTTTCACGGGTATTTTCTTAGTCTTATTTTTAGTCGTACATGCAGGATTAAATGCTTGTATTTGGGCTATGGATGGTGGTATTACATTTAATAAAGCTGCTCATTTTATGGGAAGCTTTATTGTACCCCGTATTTTAGAAATAGGATTGTTCTTAGGCATTTTTCTACATATCATTCAAGGGTATATGTTAACCTTAGAAAATAGAAGCAAAAGAAAAATTGGCTATGAAGTGAATTATTCAAAAGGGAGTAAATGGTATAGCAGAAGCATGGCTATATTAGGAACTATATTATTAATGTTTTTCATTATTCATTGGAAACATTTTTGGATCCCATCAAGAATTACAGGAGTAGCAGAAATGGATTTAGGCAATGGATTTGTAGTGCATAATTTATATGCAGTCATGCAAGATACTTTTCAAAATGTTTGGGTGGTTTTATTTTATGTGATTTCCTGTATCGCTTTGGCTTATCACTTGGCACATGGTTTTCAAAGTGCATTCAAAACTATTGGCGTCCATAATAAAAGATATCATCTAATGATAAATTCAATAGGATATGGCTTTGCCATTATTATCCCTTTGGCTTTTGCGATGATGCCCATTAGTTTTTATTTACACTGGGTAAATTAAAATTTGAAAATAAATATATTCTAAACGATAGATAAAAGATTAAATATGTTAGACTCAAAAATACCATCCGGAAAATTAGATGACAAATGGGTAGACTATAAAGGTCATTGTAAATTAGTAAACCCTGCCAACAAAAGAAAAATGGAAGTCATTATTGTGGGTACTGGTTTAGCTGGTGCTTCAGCCGCTGCAGCCATGGGCGAACTGGGGTATAAAGTAAAAGCATTTTGTTTTCAGGATTCTCCTCGTCGTGCGCATAGTATTGCAGCGCAAGGAGGTATCAATGCAGCTAAGAATTATCAGAACGATGGAGATAGCGTTTTTAGATTGTTTTATGATACGATCAAAGGAGGCGACTACCGTGCGCGTGAAGCCAATGTACACCGCTTAGCAGAAGTGAGTGCGAATATTATTGATCAATGTGTAGCACAAGGCGTACCCTTTGCACGTGAATATGGTGGGTTATTAAGTAATAGAAGTTTTGGTGGAACACAAGTACAAAGAACTTTTTATGCTGCAGGACAAACAGGTCAGCAGTTATTAATAGGTGCTTATCAAGCTTTAGAACGTCAAGTAGCTTTAGGCAATGTAACGATGCATGCAAGACATGAGATGTTGGACATTGTAAAAATTGATGGCAAAGCAAAAGGTATTATTGCACGTAATTTAATTACAGGTGCATTAGAAAAACATTTTGGACATGCCGTTTTAATATGTTCTGGTGGTTATGGTAATGTATATTATTTATCAACCAATGCCATGGGATCCAATGTAACCGCAGCTTGGAAAGCGCATAAGCAAGGTGCTTATTTTGCCAACCCATGCTTTACACAAATTCATCCAACTTGTATTCCTGTGAGTGGCGATCATCAATCTAAATTAACCCTCATGTCTGAATCATTAAGAAATGATGGAAGAATTTGGGTACCTAAAAATTTAGGGGAGACAAGAAAAGCCAACGATATACCTGAAACAGATAGAGATTATTTTTTAGAGCGTCGCTACCCTGCTTTTGGAAACTTAGTACCTCGTGATGTGGCCTCTCGTGCTGCTAAAGAAAGATGTGATGCGAATTATGGTGTAGGTACTTCAAAGCAAGCGGTATATTTAGATTATGCAGCCGCTATTGAAAGATATGGTAAAATTGAAGTAAGTAAGCAAGGACTTTCTAATGTATCAAGTGAGCAAATTATTGCATTAGGTAAGGACGTCGTGAAAGAAAAATATGGTAACCTATTTAATATGTACGCAAAAATCACTGGAGAAAATCCTTACGAAGTGCCAATGCGTATTTATCCAGCCGTGCATTACACCATGGGTGGATTATGGGTGGATTATGAATTACAAACTACAGTGCCTGGTTTATATGCATTAGGAGAAGCTAATTTTAGCGATCATGGTGCCAACCGTTTAGGCGCTAGTGCCTTAATGCAAGGTTTAGCAGATGGTTATTTTGTAGCACCGTATACAGTAGGAAATAATTTAGCAGATGAAATTTACAATGCGGCCATTCCTACTACACATCCTGCCTTTGAAGAAGCTGCTAAAAAAGTAGCAGACCGTATTGCTTCTTTGAAAAATATCAATGGTAAACAATCGGCAGAAAGCTTCCACAAGCGTTTAGGTAAAATTATCTGGAATGAATGTGGTATGTCAAGAAATGAAGCAGGTTTAAAACAAGCCATTGCAGATGTGCAAGCTTTGAAAAAAGAATTCTGGTCTGACCTAAGAATACCTGGAGAAATAAATGAATACAATCCTGAATTAGACAAAGCCAACCGCGTAGCAGACTTTATTGAACTAGGTGAATTAATGTGTGTAGATGCATTGGCTAGAGAAGAAAGCTGTGGTGGTCACTTTAGAGAAGAATACCAAACACCAGAAGGAGAAGCTTTAAGAGATGATGAAAACTTCATGTATGTTGCTGCTTGGGAAAATAAAGGAGCACATGAATGGCAATTACATAAAGAAGCGTTGAAGTACGATGTTATAAAACCAAGTCAACGTAATTATAAATAAACATTCAACACTAACACAAAATATTTACAGAATAATTTTTTAGCTATGTCTCAAAATACAATGAATTTAAAAGTGAAAGTTTGGCGTCAAAAAAATGCCAATGCGCAAGGCGCTTTTGTTACCTATGATGTTGCGGGTATTTCTGATGAAATGTCTTTTTTAGAAATGATGGATATTTTAAATGAAAGATTAATTACAGAAGGCGGAGACCCTGTTGCCTTTGATCATGATTGCCGTGAAGGTATTTGTGGGATGTGTTCCATGTATATAAATGGTAAGCCGCATGGTCCTTGGCAGGCCAACACTACTTGTCAATTGCATATGCGTGCTTTTAAAGACGGTGAAACTATTGTAATAGAACCATGGAGAGCCAACTCTTTCCCTATTGTAAAAGATTTAACGGTTGACCGTTCTGCCTTTGATAGAATTATACAAGCAGGTGGATATATTAGTGTCAATACTGGCAATGCAGTAGATGGTAATAGCCTACCTATTGAAAAACAAAATGCAGATGATGCTTTTGCGGCAGCTATGTGTATTGGATGTGGTGCTTGCGTGGCAGCCTGTAAAAACAGTTCTGCTATGTTATTTTTAAGTGCTAAAGTATCTCACTTAGCGTTATTACCTCAAGGCGCTCCAGAAAGAAAATCAAGAGTATTGAATATGGTGGCGCAAATGGATAAAGAAGGATTTGGTTCATGTACCAATACAGGTGCTTGTGAAGCTACTTGTCCTAAAGAAATATCTATTGCCAATATTGCGAGATTAAATAATGAATATTTAGGAGCTAGTTTAAGTGCAGAGTAGTGGCTAACCCCTATTTTCAGTGTAAACAGTTTATCGTGCATCAGCAACATACTTCAATGAAAGTATGTACTGATGCATGTTTATTTGGTGCCTGGGCTGCTCAAAAAGAAGAGGTTATTCAATCTAAACATATATTAGACATAGGAACAGGAACAGGTTTATTAAGTTTAATGTTAGCGCAAGTCACTGAAAAATCTAAAACAAATATCAACGCTGTAGAAGTTGAATCACAAGCAGCTGCAGAAGCCAAATCAAATTTTACTTTAAGTCCTTGGAAAGATCGTCTTCATATGGTAAATGATTCCATTCAAAACTACACCGCTGATTTTATTGGTGGCAAAAATACTGTTCATCCCCTTTTTGATTCAATTATAACGAATCCCCCATTTTATGAAGGCGATTTAAAATCACCCGACTCCAATAAAAACAAAGCTGCACATAGCACTGAATTAACTTGGTCAACTTTAATTGAAAATGTGGCAGGTCTATTAACAGCAGAGGGTTCATTTTTCGTATTAGTTCCTACCCTTCGAGCTTATACTATGCAAAAATTAGCAGCATCCAATAACCTGCATTTAGTGGAAGAGGTTTTAGTATATAATGATGCCAAACATCTACCGTTTAGGGCTATGTTGCAATTTAAAAAACATAACCCCTCCATAAATAATGAACAAGCTATTATTAGAAATAAAATCATCATCAAAGATAAAGAGAATAATTATTTGCCTGCATTCACTAACCTGCTTAAAGATTATTACTTATATCTGTAAGCTACATTTAAATAAACTTAATGCTTAGCATATTGCTCTAAATAGGAAAACGAGCTGGTTAAATTCCCCTCATGCAGCATGGTAGCTCCTTCTATAATTTTATTGCCCCCATTCACTAAATCGGGTAAAACATATTTAATTAATTGCTCCCCAAAATACCTACTGGCGTCACGTGGCAATTCATTGGGCAAATTGCCAACTGCCATGATATCTATTCCATTGGGCAAATATGGAATTGTTTTTTCGAAAGTATTCACATTTACTCCATAAATGGGATCTTCCGAAGTAGAATCGCCCAAATTGCAAGGCACACTTCCAAAAGCATCATCTGTAATATCAGCAATTGTGGTTAATACATAATTGTCTTCATTTAAATCCTCCTTTGTAAATAAAGGGGGGATGCCCTTTTCCCAATAGATGCCATTCATTAAAATATGCGCATGAGGTAGATATTTATTAAATAAGCATTCATAATTTTCAGGATGTGCATGAAAATTGCTTCTTTCATAGGTTTGCTTTATCTTATCTAAATACAAATCAGCTCCTTTTAAATGCACATAAACAGGATAAGCATAATTCCTACTTGTAAATTCATCTGGCTCTACTTGTTGCACATCCATTAAATTCATAATTTCTAAAACGCCATGTGCTACCCTACCAGTTCCTGTAACAGCTATTTTTATATTGGGTAATTTTAATCCAAAATAAGTATGCACCAATTCTAAATAATCTTTTACTTCTTTTACCCTCACTAAATAAAAACTTTTTGTTCTATTACCATAGGCCATCATACCATTGTGGGCGCCTACAATTCCGGCAAAAAATCCAAAACCTATTAATCTTTGGCCATCCTCATGCTCAAAACACTCATAATCAATCAATGTAATTTTTTTCTCCATCATCGCATGAAACAAAAATTGATTATAAGCTTGGGCTTTTTTAGTATGAGAAAAAAATAAGTACTTTTTATTAGAAATAAGTTGATCAATAGGTACTTCCTTAATACCTAGCATAATTTCTGCATCTTTTATATCTGTAACTACTTTTATGCCTTCTTTAAGGTATTCTCTGTCCTTATAGCATCTATTGGGGGAGGATTCTACCAGAATATCCCAAGTTGGGAATTGATTTAATATTAGCCTACATTGTTTTGGAGTCAATGCCACCCTATTGTCATTAGGAACTTTTCCTTCTTTAATAAGTCCAATAACTGGCATTTTGTTAATTTTACACAATATACAAAATATACAAATGAACTATTTTGAATTGTTCGGATTACCCATTGGCTTTAAAGTAGATACTACCCAATTGCGTAGTGCCTTTATGGATGTCCAAAAATCTTCCCATCCAGATAAGTTTACTCAAGCCAGCGAAGAGGAACAACAAGAAGCTTTAGAAAATTCTGCCACAGCCAATAAAGCGTTTACCTTGCTTAATAATTCGGACAAGATTCTTCCTTATGTATTAGAAGTAACAGGTTATTTAGAATCAGAGGAGAAATACGCTTTACAACCCGATTTTTTAATGGAAATGATGGAATTGAATGAAGCCTGGATGGATGCCTCTAATGAGGATGAAAAAAGCAAAATCATAGAAAAAGTAAAAAATATCGAAAATGAAATTCACAGCCCTGTTAAAAAGCTTTTGGAAACTCCTTCGATCGATACTATTTCCCAAGAAGGAATGCTGCAAATAAAGGAGTATTACTATAAGAAAAAATACCTCGATCGTATTTTGGAAGATTTTCGTTAATGACGTAATATTGCACCCCTGCCCAGATGGCGGAATTGGTAGACGCACTAGACTCAAAATCTAGCGTTCGCAAGGATGTGCAGGTTCGATTCCTGTTCTGGGCACAAACCCTGTCACGATTTTCGAGACAGGGTTTTTTAATTTGCGGATGCGATGTGAGCTCGCTCACAAAAGCAGACGTAGATTAAAAAACCCAACAAAGAACGAAGTGATTTGTTGAAAGGGTTTGGGTACGCCCCCCTTTTAGGAAGACGTTTTGAGCAATGCGAAAAACGGCAGTCCTGAAAGGAGAAAGGGTTTGGGTACGCCCGCCTTTTAGGAAGACGGCGAAATGAAATGAAGCCGTCAGTCCTGAAAGGTTTTTAAAATTAAAATAGGTGAAAAAAATCTAAAGTTGATAAATAATTATAAATCTCTTACGGCACGAACATAGCAAGTGTAGTAATCATCGACATTAAATTGATTGCCATCATTAAAATCCTGGAACCACGCAAAGAAGAAATAGTTTAGATACGCTGTAGAACTCCAATAGAATTGATTTTTGAAACCGCCAATTGTATCCTTGTTTTGATATAACTTATACAATTCATCCTTTGTGGGTAATCTCCATCCATTACCAAGAAAATTACATGCAACTTTAGTCTCATTCCATTTCATCAAATTTGGAAAATCATTTTGTGCTACTAAGAGATTTCCAATCCTAATTGATTTACCTATTATTGATGCTGAATCTGGAGTTTGCCCAATGCCTATAAAACATGCAAG
Source organism: Sediminibacterium ginsengisoli (assembly GCA_945865545.1). GTDB lineage: Bacteria > Bacteroidota > Bacteroidia > Chitinophagales > Chitinophagaceae > Sediminibacterium > Sediminibacterium ginsengisoli_F. The sequence continues at coordinate 8,819 of CAMBEQ010000017.1, forward strand.
TAACAATGGAATGATTAATAATTTTTTCATAATTAAAATAAAACTTAAGTATAATACTAAATATACATATATTTTACCGTATAAGTATATTGGGGCATTTAAATAAAAGTCTTCTACTCTATTTATCCAAAGAGTTTATCCAATTAGCAATCTTACGTGCATCCGATTCAGACACCTGTGGCATTGGAGCCATAGGGGTAGAGTATTCTGGCCAATTTTGAGGTTGTGGATTTTTAATCAATTGTAAAATCTTATTCACCGTATATTTTCTTTTTGCAATATCAGCAAAACCTGGGCCAACTAATTTTTTATCAGGATTATGACAAGCCACACAAGTATTCTTAATTAATAAAGGCTTAATTTTTTCATAAGTCATTACTTCACCTGGTTTATCTTTACTCTTAGCAACTGCAATAGAAGGTTCATTTTTTGTACTTACTTCATTCAAAGCTAATTTAGCCCCATCAGGTATATTATTTAGTGTATAATAAGCTGTTGGGTGTATTAATGAATAAGAATTTTCTAATTCTCTTATTCCATCTAAAGTTATTTTATGAATATACGCTTGTCTAAGGTCGCCAACAATAATACGAACGGTAAGACCATCTTCTGAAATTCGCACCCCCTTTACTGGACAATTTTTTAATTCTTGCGTAGGACTTCCATAGACTGCATGGTATTTATAAATAAAGCTCTCCACATTATAAGATGCTAAATTCGCCGCTTTTTTCTTATCTATTGGTTTAGTAAATTCAATTTCAAAACCATCAGGCATTGCTTTTACTGTTTTCATATCAAAAGGAACCAATGTATTCCAGGTTAATCTTTGCAATCCTTCATTGGCTTCTCCTGCCGAACCCCAACCTCGATTGGTTTCCCCTACAAATAATGATCCATCATTAGCCCATGACATTCTAGTGACCCCAGATTGAAAACCGCTTCTAAAATCCCAAGCACATCCTTGTAATTGACCTTTTACAGTTTCCATGTATACGCGTGCTATTTTACTTTGCCCTTGATCCCCTACTAATAATTGTTCCTCAAATGGGCCAAAATTTCCCTTTGGTATTTTAACAATCTCTGAACTTGAAATTCCTAATACACCATGTGGCAACCAAACTGCTGGCAATTGCAAGTCGGGTATACTTTTTTTCATTTCAAAAACTGTTTGATACTTCTCATTTTCTATATTTTCTGGCTTTGTTCTTTTGCCATTGGCATCATAATCGATACGTGGATTTATTTTACTATAAATTTCTTTTTCAGTTAATTTTATAGGAGAATTAGGCATATTGGACCAAACCAAACCTGCAGGATGTCCCATAAAATTTCCCTTATTGATCTTCATAATACTTCCAGATCCAACATAGTCACCTTGATTATCGGTATAATACAATTCACCATCAATCATACTAATTCCATTGGGAGAACGCATTCCAGTAGCCCAAGGTTCCATTCTACCATCATCATAGATATGTAATGCCCATCCTCTCCAAGGAACAAAACTATTAGGTGTCCACCAAGCATCTCCAAAACCTAAATTTAAGGTGACGAAAAAGGAACCATCAGGTGCCATTTTTGGTCCAAAACTATATTCATGATAATTACCTGACAAGGGCCAAGCATAAATAGTTTCATACACATCTGCTTTTCCATCCATATTGGAATCATACAATCGAGTTAGCTCCCCTCTTTGTACAACATAAAGTGAGTTATTCTTGTAAACGACCCCTAATACTTCATGTAATCCTGATGCAAATTTTCTAAAATAAGGCTTTGCACTTGTTGGATTTTCAACAATGAAAATATCACCTCTTCTTGTGGTAACTGCTAAATTACCATCAGGCATGGTAAATAATCCACCCACTTCTAATATTGTTCCTTCGGGAGATCTTAATTTATTAATCTTAAAAAAGTCTTCTTCCTTTGGCGACTCTTGAGCATAATTAATAGTTTGAATACAAAAAAGCGCAACAAAAGTGATGAAGATGTATTTAAATGAGCGCATTGATATAGTAGATTGATTGATTTTCATATTATTTTAACTTAAAATAGAATTGAATAAGTAATTTTATTTTGAATAGGAATTAATAACTCCTTTTTTCCATTCTGTTCTCTTATAATTGCGCTGGCATTCCCTGTATCATCTAATTTAATATAATAAGAATGATCATCTATTAAATAAAATCCAGCAGAAATTTCTTCCATATCAGAAGCGGTGGCTATTCGAACATATAATTTTTCGCCAGTATTTTTTAAGACAATAGTTCTTTGAATGCCTTGTCTATTATCCAACACTTTTGTAATATCGGTTACTGAATTCCCATAAATATTGTATTTAAAGGAAGGTCTATCCATGTCGTCAATAACATATCCTTTGGGAGTGAATCCAGTTGCGGTAGTATCAGAAGTCCAAGGCGTATTACTGTTCTCTAATTTATTGATACTTAAGGAAGGAGCTCCAGTGTATTGTATTGCTCCCAGTGGCCTGGAAGAACCATCCCCTCTATCCACCCACATGGGTGAGGCATCTAAAAAATCACCTCGCCAAACTTGAAAAATATTGCCATTGTCCATATCATAAGTATAATTTACTTTAAGTGGTGTACCTACATTTACAGCATGTACCACTCGTTTACTATTAGGGACATCCATGAAAGTGCGAAGAACTATATTTTCTTTTGCTTCAATTAATACAGGGTCTTTACTATTTTGTGGTATAATTTTTGGATCGCTGATTACGAATTCTCTACAATTAGCTGAACTAACTCTTACATTTAAAATAGGATTTTCAGCAGCTTTGTATTTCGAAAATTGTAATTCAAATGGAAAGGAACCTTTGGTTAAAGTAGCTACAGCATTACTATTGTTTTCGCCAAATGGGAAAACTACTTTATTGCCAATATTCATTGACAAAGCACCTCCTCTTAAATTGACATTAAAAGTATAATCGCCCGATTCAGGTATGGTGATTACCCCTTTATATACGGATAGATAATTATTTTTTGGGACTCCCTCTATATTAACAGTGATGTAAGGATTGGTTTTTTGAAGTAGTGGCTTTAAGGAAGATACATCTGATGACTTTTCAAATTTACCTAAAAAGGTGGCACTAGTAATTTCACTTAAGCTTGGTTTATTTTGCGGAAATTGACTGATTACTATATTTCGAAAAGCTACTTGCCCATGATCCCCTTGTATACGGAGTGCGGCTTCGGCTAACTCATTATCATCAACCGAACCAGCAGTAGGTCCTGTTAATTCTAAATTCTCGTGAATTAATACTCCATTTAATTCTACTTTTAAAAACTTAGCATTTTCAGTTTTAACACCATTTGAAAATTTTGGGGCTTGAAAAGAGATTTTATAATGTTGCCATAATCCTGGCGCTTTACTTACATTTTGTCTTGGGGCATGGCCTTCAAAAGATCTTGCTCCAGCAGGTCTTTTCTCATCGTTTCTTTCATAAATACCGCCCATATCTGTTGAACGAGGATTGATCACTCCCCAACTATCAAATAACTGTATTTCATATCGACCTTGTAAATAAATGCCTGAATTTGATTCTTTTGCCAACATGCAATCGAATTCAATATCCATGTCACCATGTTTGAAATTGGTAAACAAATCCTTATGAGCAGATGGTTCAGGTAAATTTAATAATATTCCAGTACCCGGAGTATAACTTAGTTGATAACTTAGTTGATGACTTGTATTAATATCCGCATGTACCGTATTTCCAATATGCCAATTGGCAGTTGGATTATTAAAATCACTTAAACTAGTTAAATCCAATTTTATTTGTGCTTGTAAAACTGAAGATAGAAATAAGCTCAATAAAAGTGGAACAGATGTAAGAATTGAAAATCTATAATTCTTTTGTTGTATATGAAATCCCATAATGCATTATTTTGAATAAGCAATTTATGAAAAATCTACATCAAATCAATAACAATTGTATAAAAAATATCATATAACTTATTGGAAATGACTATTTTAAAATTGTTAGTGCTTTTCTTGGTATGCGTTCAGTGGCCATGGCAGCATGATAAATATAAGAAGCCATTATCGTTGCATTTTTCATAAGGTCTTCTGGCTGAATTCCTTCCAAATAATCGAGATTGGTATGACCTGCTGTTCCTGGTGTTCTATCTTGTAAATATTGAAATCCTGGAAGACCCACTTCATCAAAAGAAACATGATCGGTACTACCCAAACTTTGATTAGAAACCATCGTCATACCTAAATCACGAAAGGGTTCCATCCAAGCAGTTAACATGGATCGAGCAGACTCATTCCCTTGTAAATAGATCCCCCGATATTGTCCAGCACCATAATCTTGATTAAAGTAAGCAGACAAAAGTTCATATTCGGGTTGTATACCTACTGCCGGATTACGCGGATCACCAAAATGTTGCTGAACATAAGCACGTGAACCATAAAGTCCTTGTTCCTCTCCAGACCATAGAGCAATTCTAATGGTTCGTTTTGGCTTCACCCCTAAGGTTTTAAGTATACGCATAGCTTCAAGCGCAACAGCCGTACCCGAGGAATTATCACTTGCATTTGAACTACCATGCCAGGTATCAAAATGTGCACCAACCATTACTATGCCTTCTTTCGGATCAGTACCAGGTATTTCCCCTACTAAATTCTTAGCTTGTTCTACCTTATCTCCAATTTTATTTTTAATCTCTAACTCAATTTTAACTGCAATGCCTCTTTTTAATACACGGTACATTCTATTATAATGTTCAGGGGTCACTGCCAAAATTGGCGATGAATTACGCATACCTGCAGCACTCCACCCGTCTTCTGTTACACCTGGACGAGAATAAGCAGGAACTATGCCTAAACGATTGCCATCGGTTTGTAAAATCACCGCTACTTTTTCACTTTTTAAAAATGCCAAACGTTCTACAGCATTAATAGTGGTTGGATTGGTTATTATCCTTGCAGCTTTAGGTTTTAAGGGTGTTATAGCAGCTTGTTCAAGCGCTATGAGTTCTTCACTATTGTAACGGTGTACTCCATTAGTAAGTGTTAGTAAATCAATAACAGCAGGATTAGCAATAAGAACCGCCTTATCTTTTAACTTCCCTCTATAATTTTCTAGATCTTCTTTAGTTTGTATATCAACCACCATTGCCTCTGCGTTAATTTTTCCTGGTGTGCCCGCTGTATAGGCAATTGGATAAGCATTAAGTGGCATGTAATCGGGTTCAATCATGTGCGCAGAAACATATTCATTATCCCAGGTTACTCCATAGTCCATATACGCTTCACTATTTACCTCACTCAATCCCATCTTTTTCATTTCATCTAAAGCCCAAACTTGTGCACGTTGCATATCGCGAGACAAAGTAAGTCTCGCTCCTAGCACATCCACTATATAAGATTCATACTCCATCACTTTTGAATGCTGTAATCCTTCCTCTCGAATACGAGCCACCATGGCCCAGTCCACTAAAGACGATGGAGCAAAGGCAAATGCCATTGAGCAAATTGTAATAAAGGAAAAGATGCGGATGCGTCTAAGTTTAGTAATGCGTTTCATCTTCTTGTAGATTTATTTGTAAAATTCAAAATGGATAGTAAAATTTAACTACTACATTTCTAGCTTGAATTTACTACAAGATTCTGATATTATTTCCCCAATAACATGATAGAGGCGAAAATTTGTATGCCTTCAAAAAAGTTTTTCAACTTAATATTCTCATTTTCTGCATGTTGATTGTTATCATGGTTGGCAATAGGCACTGTAATGGGTGATGTGTTTAATACTTTTTCAAAAACGAATAAGGGCAAACTCCCCCCAAGCGTTGGAAGTATAACTGGCCAATCAGTACTTGACAACTCCATGGCTTTTGAAATGCGCTTTACATAAGGATTGGATAAGGATGTTTTTTGAGCATTGTAACTTTTTTTGTCTTGCACTACCATGCAAATTTTGGCATTCAGTTTTCTTTCTTCATCGGTTGGCTCTTTATCGGTTACAAAAAAACCTTGCGCTTTAATATGATTTATTACTTTTTGTTGTTGCTTTTCCCAATCATTTCCTTTTACTAAACGCATGTCTACAGAAGCAATGGCTTTGGTAGGAATTACATTGGCAGAAAATTTACCAACACCAGCACTTTGAAGTCCATTGATATTTAAAGAAGGTAATTGCAAAGCATCATTGAGCGCTCCTGCTCTTTCAGTTGCATTAATACCTAATTCATTTTTAAGTTGTGCTTCTACACTAGGTACTATTGCAAGTGCCTCTTTTTCTAATGAAGACAAGGGCACTACATCATCATAAAAACCTTTGATGGTTACTTCTCCTTTATCATTTTTCATACTTGCAAGTAATCTAGATAATTCCATCGCTGGATTCAATACCCAATTTCCATAATGTCCAGAATGAAGTGGTCGCTTGGGTCCAAAAACAGTTAGTTCCAAATGTGTATCTCCTCTTACCCCCATCACCAACTGTTTTTTACCTGACTGATGTACTGGGCCATCACAAATCACCCACATATTCGCATCTAATTTATTTTTATACAATTGTAAAAATTGTTCCAAATTAGGTGAGCCTGCTTCTTCTTCTCCTTCAAAGAAAAATTTAATATTCACAGTAGGTTTTAAATTTAATGCTTTTAATTGTGCATAGGCATTGATGATGGCCATCACCCCTGCCTTATCATCAGAAGCCCCTCTTGCATATATTCTTGCATTAAGATCATAATTATTTCCTTTACTTAACCAAGGCATGACAATAGCCCCCTTTTCATACATGCCACTGTATAAGCTTGGACGAAATGGATGCACTCCCGGAAACCATTTACTAGTATCCACTGGCTGGCCATCATAGTGCGCATAAAAAATAATAGTTTCTGTAGCACCTGGTACTTTTACTTCTCCATATACTACTGGTGGCATTGGACTATTAGGGATAGTGAGTAAACTTACCTCGTCAACCCCTTTTGATTTCATGTACTCCTTTATCCAGTTTGCATTATCCAACAAACCTTTTGGATTAGCTGCTACATTTGGAATAGATAAAAACGATCTAAACTCGTCTACTAAATTAGATTGTTGTTCATTAATTGACTGCTTAATAAGCGCTTGTTCATTTTGCGCAAATAAGCTACTGGTAAAAAATAAAATAACTACTAAAATTTTGATATTGTTTTTCATGTTCTTATTTATTTTAAAAAAGCCTTCCCATAAAGGAAGGCTTTTATTGATATTATTAAAAAATATTAAGCTAAATCAAAACGATCTAAATTCATCACTTTTGACCATGCTACAATAAAGTCATTTACAAATTTCCCTTTAGCATCTTCACATGCATATACTTCGGCTATGGCACGTAATTCAGAGTTGGATCCAAAAATTAAATCTACTCTAGTTCCTGTCCATTTCACTTTGCCAGTGCTACGATCGCTACCTTCAAAAGTATATTGATGTGCATCAGCTGCTTTCCAAGTAATGCTGAAATCTATTAAGTTCGCAAAAAAGTCATTGGTTAATACTCCAGGCTTATTCGTAAATACCCCATGCTTAGAACCATCAAAATTGGTATCTAAAACACGCAAGCCTCCTAATAATACAGTCATTTCTGGAGCTGTCAATGTTAACAATTGTGCTTTGTCAACAATCATATCCTCTGGAGAAATCAAAGTACGAGGTTTTATATAATTGCGAAATCCATCTGCTATAGGTTCTAAAACTCCAAAGGACTCCACATCCGTATCTTCTTGTGCAGCATCGGTTCTACCAGGGGTAAATGGAACTTTCACGTCCTGTCCACCCTCTTTAGCCGCTTTTTCAATGGCTGCGGCACCACCTAAAACTATTAAATCGGCTAGTGAAACTTGCTTTTCTTTATTAGTAGTGTTAAATTCTTTTTGTATCAATTCCAAAGCATCTATTACTTTAGAAAGTTGTGCTGGATTATTGGCAGCCCAGTATTTTTGTGGAGCTAAACGAATACGTGCCCCATTAGCACCACCACGTTTATCAGATCCACGGAAGGTAGAAGCAGATGACCATGCTGTAGAAACTAAAGCCGACACGGAAACACCTGAAGCTAAAATTTTTATTTTCAATGCAGCAATATCTGTTGCATCAATTAATTGATGGGTAAGAGCAGGAATTGGATCTTGCCAAATTAACACTTCTGCAGGCACTTCTGTTCCTACATAACGAGAACGAGGTCCCATATCACGATGTGTTAATTTAAACCATGCTCTTGCAAATGCATCTGCAAATTGGTCTGGGTTTTCATAAAATCTTTTGGAAATAGGTCCGTAGGCTGGGTCTACTCTTAAAGCAATATCAGTAGTTAACATAGTAGGTGCATGTTTCAAGGATGGGTCATGCGCGTCAGGAACTGTTCCTGCGCCTGCACCAGCTTTAGGTTTCCATTGATGTGCCCCTGCTGGACTTTTAGACAATTCCCATTCAAAGCCTAATAAGTTTTCAAAATAATTATTACTCCATTGAGTGGGTGTGGTGGTCCATGCGCCCTCTAATCCACTAGTAATGGTATTAATTCCATTTCCGGTATTCAAAGTATTTTTCCATCCTAAACCTTGTTCTTCAATTCCAGCTCCTGCAGGTTCTTTCCCTACATATTTTCCTGGATCAGCTGCGCCATGTGTTTTACCAAAAGTATGCCCACCAGCAATTAAGGCTACTGTTTCTTCATCATTCATCGCCATACGAGCAAATGTTTCACGTATGTCTCTTGCAGAAGCAATTGGATCAGGATTGCCATTAGGTCCTTCTGGATTAACATAAATCAATCCCATTTGTACAGCCGCCAATGGATTTTCTAAGTTACGGTCTCCGCTATATCTCTTATCTCCTAACCATTCACGTTCTGCGCCCCAATACACATCTTCTTGTGGCTCCCAAACATCTTCACGCCCACCAGCAAAACCAAATGTTTTAAAACCCATGGATTCTAATGCACAGTTACCAGCTAATATCATTAAATCGGCCCAAGATAATTTTTGACCATATTTCTTTTTAATTGGCAATAATAATAAACGAGCCTTGTCTAAATTAGTATTGTCTGGCCAGCTATTTAATGGAGCAAAACGTTGCATACCTGCACCACCACCACCTCGACCATCCGTATTACGATAAGTACCTGCACTATGCCATGCCATACGAATAATAAATGGTCCATAATGTCCATAATCGGCAGGCCACCAATCTTGCGAAGTGGTCAGTGTTTCAATAATATCTTTTTTTACTACTTTTAAATCCAAAGATTTAAAAGCTTCTACATAATTGAAAGACGAATCCATTGGATTGGATAAGCTAGAATGTTGACGAAGTATGTTTAATCTTAATTGATTCGGCCACCAATCGGTATTGCGTGAACCTGCACTAGTAATTTTTGAAGCGGTTGAAGCGCCTGTAAAAGGACATTTTGCAGCCCCATCTGTATTGTTTTCCATGGTATTAAATTAAATAATTATTGAGTGTTAAAATTACAACAATTACGCATTTAATAATTACAAAAAACGGAAAAAATTACCCTATTTGTTAATCAAATTGTACACAATTAATCATTCCCTGAAACAATTTTGTTGGTACTTCTGTACAAGTAGTTTTCATAGATATGTCGTCTTGCAAAACGATCTGGGGTATCTGAATTAACCAACTTAACATAAATGGCCTTGGGCACACCATAATATTCATATTCATTACCATCTGAAAATACAACTCTTAAAATTTCAGATTTAAATTCAAAATCATCAATACTTGCCTCCGTGATGGTAGTAGTATATTCGGTGATTGTAGCTTCCCTGGTTTCAGAATGTACGCTTACTAAAAAATGATAAGATGAAATTAGTTTCGCAGATTTTTCTTCGGCCATTTTTTTAGCCTCATCACTCTCTTGAAATTTATCAGGATGCCATTCCATCATGATCTTACGATACACTTTTTTCAAGTCACTTAATGTGGCTTTATCGTCAACTCCTAAAATGGCTCTATGTCTTTCTATTCGCTTCATATCTAATTTATGATGCGCGAAGGTACTACAATCTAATTTAATGAAGAAGCCCTCTCAGGATTAACTGAAAGGGCTTAACATTATATTCCTACTTTGCAAAACCATAAAGGTGCAGCAAAATTTATTTTACTTCTTCAAACTGAGCATCTTCAACGGTATCGTTGCTTGCTCCCCCATTAGGTTGTCCGCCAGCTTGATCTCCCCCTTGGGCTTCTGGGCCAGCCGCTCCTGCAGCTTGTGCTTTGTAAATTTCTTCACTTGCAGCAGTCCAAGCAGTATTCATAGCTTCTAAAGCAGTATCCACTTTGGCAATATCTTGAGATTGATGTGCTTCTTTTAAATTAGCTAAAGCAGTTTCGATAGGTGCTTTTTTATCGGCAGAAATTTTATCACCAAATTCTTTCAATTGTTTTTCTGTTTGGAAAATCAAACTGTCCGCTTGGTTTAATTTTTCTACTCTATCTTTCTCTATTTTATCACTTGCTTCGTTGGCTTTGGCTTCGGCTTTCATTTTTTCAATTTCTTCCTTAGTTAAACCACTACCCGCTTCAATTCTAATTTTTTGTTCTTTACCAGTGCCTTTGTCTTTCGCGCTTACATTTAAAATACCATTGGCATCAATATCAAAAGTTACTTCAATTTGAGGAACGCCTCTTGGTGCTGGTGGAATACCATCCAAGTTAAACATACCTAAACTTTTATTTTGATTGGCCATAGGACGCTCTCCTTGTAATACATGAATTTGTACACCAGGTTGACTGTCACTAGCAGTTGAATACACTTCCATTTTCTTGGTAGGAATAGTAGTATTAGATGAAATCATCGTTGTCATTACACCTCCCATAGTTTCAATACCTAAGTTTAATGGAGTTACATCTAACAACAATACATCTTTAATATCTCCAGTTAAAACCCCACCTTGAATACCTGCACCAATGGCAACTACTTCATCTGGATTAACAGAACGGTTTGGTTTTTTACCAAAAAACTTTTCTACTATTTCTTGAACTTTAGGAATTCTTGAAGAACCTCCTACTAATATTACTTCATCAATTTGACTTACAGAATAACCTGCATCTTTCAATGCTACTTCACATGGCTTTAAGCAACGTGCAAATAAATTATCTGCTAAAGATTCAAATTTGGCTCTTGATAATTTTAAAACCAAATGCTTTGGAACACCATCTACCGCAGTAATATAAGGCAGGTTGATTTCTGTTTCAGAAGAAGAACTTAATTCTACTTTTGCTTTTTCAGCTGCTTCTTTTAAACGTTGTAAAGCCATTGGATCTTTTCTCAGATCTATCGCTTCTTGTTTTTTAAATTCATCTGCTAAAAAATCCATGATTACTTTATCAAAATCATCACCCCCTAAATGGGTATCTCCATTGGTTGATTTTACTTCAAATACACCATCTCCTAAATCCAAGATAGAAATATCAAAAGTTCCTCCGCCTAAATCAAATACAGCAATTTTTTGCTCAATATTTTTCTTATCCAAACCATAAGCCAATGCCGCTGCAGTAGGTTCGTTTACAATTCTACGAACATTTAATCCTGCAATTTCACCCGCTTCTTTGGTCGCTTGACGTTGTGCATCGTTAAAATAAGCAGGTACAGTAATTACCGCATCTGTTACTTCTGTGCCCAAATAATCTTCCGCTGTTTTTTTCATTTTTTGTAACACCATCGCAGAAATTTCTTGTGGCGTATACATACGGTCATCTATTGAAACACGAACAGTATCATTTTCACCTTGAACTATTTTATAGCTCCAGTGACTTTTCTCTTCCGTGATTTCATTAAAACGGCGCCCCATAAAACGCTTTACACTTGAAATAGTGTTTTCGGGGTTGGTAATGGCTTGACGCTTAGCAGGATCTCCTACCTTACGCTCCCCATTTTTTAAAAACGCTACTACAGAGGGAGTGGTTCTACGCCCTTCATCATTTGCGATTACTACAGGTTCGCCACCTTCCATTACAGATACACAGCTATTAGTGGTACCTAAGTCTATTCCTATTATTTTAGCCATAACGATTGATTTTCAATGATTAATTATGAATGATTAGACAATCTTTATGCCACAAGCAGTTAGGTGCAAATTTGTCATAAATGGCAGTATTTGGCCTTATTTAAAGGCCTTATTTGACATAGAATCTTGTAAAAAGGGTAGAAAAGGCAGAAAAGAAGCGTTAAACAGCCCTTTTAAAAGTGAAGTTCTTTTGACTTGAGTAGCTAAAAATGACCACAAAAAAAGTAGTTACTATTTTAGCCATAGTGGGATACCAACCAAAAAGATCCACAAAAAGCTTTAAAAAGCCATAATTAAGTAAGATACAACCTAAAACAACTATAAAATATTTCATTAACTGTTTACGTTTTGGTTCCGTAGTTTCTTGAAATACTACATACCTGCTTAAATAGTAGCCTATAGGGAAGGTAATGCAAAAACTAAGGATAAAAGAGGCAATATGGGGGCTAATGGTGAGCCATCCTAGATGGATGATCTGCTTTTTAAGAATATAATTATACGCCACAAAAAACAAGCTAATATCAAGTATCGTATTCACTCCACCACAAGCTGCATACCTAAAAGTTTTTAAAGGCATCATTTTCTTAAAAATAGGGTAAACCCAATCAATGAGTGCAAGAATAACTTTGCTTATTAAATTGTGTAGTTTCAACATGGATGCACTAAGATAATCTTAATTAATTACTTTTGCCAAAGGCAAGCCTATTTTATGAATTTGACCACTATTTTAAAGCAGACCGCTGCAGAAAATTTACTCCACTTATATCAAGTTAATATACAACCTGAACAAGTATTAGTTAATGCAACAAAACCTGAATTTGAAGGAGACTATACCATTGTACTTTTTGCATTTGTAAAACAATTAGGCAAAAGTCCAGAAGTAGTAGGAAATGAATTAGGTACTGCCATGCAAAAAGCCTTACCTACTATTATTACTAGTTATAATATCGTTAAAGGATTTTTAAATTTTACCATTAGCAATGATTATTGGTTGGAGTTAATTAAAAATACTAATCCGAATAATTTAATACCGCCTATTACTAACCAACAAAAAATAATGGTGGAGTATTCCTCTCCCAATACCAACAAACCATTACACTTAGGTCATTTAAGAAATAATTTTTTAGGATGGAGTATAGCCGAGATATTAAAATTACAAGGGCATGAAGTAGTGAAAACTTGTATTGTGAATGACCGCGGAATTCATATTTGTAAAAGTATGATTGCTTGGCAATTGTTTGCTCATGGTGCTACCCCTAGTTCTACCAACAAAAAAGGAGATCATTTTGTTGGCGACTATTATGTAAAGTACAATGACGCTTTTAAAGCAGAAGTGGCTGGTTTAGTGGCTGGTGGTATGACACAAGAGTTGGCAGAAAAAGAAGCTTCTATTTTTAAAGCTGCTCAAGAAATGCTTTTGAAATGGGAACAAGGCGATGCAGCTACACTCGACTTATGGAAAAGAATGAATGAATGGGTATATGAAGGATTTGAAGTAACCTATAAAAAGATTGGTTCTGACTTTGTAAAAACCTACTACGAGAGTAATACTTATTTATTAGGCAAAGAATTGGTGGAAGAGGGCTTAGCAAAAAAAGTATTCTATCAAAAAGAAGATAGTTCGGTATGGATTGACTTAACAGGAGATGGATTAGATGAAAAAATTGTTCGAAGAAAAGATGGCACTTCTGTTTATATGACTCAAGACATTGGATTGGCTCAGTTAAAACAAAAAGAGTTTAACAACGATGCGAGTATCTATGTGGTGGGTGATGAACAAAACTATCACTTTAAAGTGCTTAAATTAATTTGTCAAAAACTACAATTGCCTGCGGCAGATGGTATTTATCATTTAAGTTACGGCATGGTAGAATTGCCTACTGGCAAAATGAAAAGCAGAGAAGGCACGGTGGTAGATGCCGATGATTTAGTAGATGCCATGATTGCTATATCAAAAGAAAAAACAGAAGCCTTAGGAAAGGTTTCCGATTTTACAACCGATCAACTCACTGAATTATATAATACCATTGGATTAGGAGCGCTTAAATTTTTCTTATTAAGAGTGGATCCTAAAAAGAAAATGATATTTAATCCTGAAGAGAGCATTGACTTTCATGGTTTCACTGGTCCTTTTATTCAATACACCCACGCGCGTATTAAAAGTATATTAAGAAAAACTGGTGTTACAGTAAGTATTACTAATAATGAATTATTGCCTTTAGAAAAACAATTGGCAATAGAGCTTTCTACCTTCCCTGCAATTATAAATGAAGCAGCCGAAAACTTAGACCCATCTAAAGTAGCCATTTTCGCTTTTAACTTAGCCAAGTTATTTAATACTTTTTACGCCGAACATTCCATTGCGAATGCCGAATCGGAAACTAAAAAACAAGTACGTATTCAATTGGGTATTTTAACGGCTGCTACTTTACAAAAATCAATGAGTGTTTTAGGTATTGCGGTTCCTGAGCAAATGTAAATCCAAAAAATAAGGGCACTACCAAAGCAAATTAAAAAAGTTGACTAGCTTCTTTTTAGTTTAGAATTATTATACACTTCGGGCGTCTCCTCCTCAAAACCCCATTGGGTTAATAATGTATTCATTTGATCTGTTGGTAGGGTTGCTTTATCATAATGTCCCGCTTTCATTTTTTGGCGCATAGCTTCATAAATACTCACCGCACAGGCTACAGATATATTTAAACTTTGAATGATGCCCATTTGCGGTATAATGAAATTTCCATCTGCTAAATTTCTAAATTCTTCAGTAACTCCTGCATGTTCATTTCCAAAAACCAAAGCCACCGATTCTGTAAAGTTAATTTCGTGTAAATTCACTGCATCACTTGACAAATGGGTGGTCAAAATTTTACTAAAGTTTTTTCTTAATTCGGTGACGCAATCTTCTAGTTTTTCAAATTCATGAATGGTCAACCATTTTAATGCACTGCTGCTGCTTCGATATCCCCATTTTTTATGTCGAGGTATTTTAGTAGTAAGTACATAAACATCTTGAATACCCACTGCATCACAGGTTCTCATTACAGCAGATACATTGTGTGGATCTTGTACATTTTCCAACACCACGGTTAAGTTGGCTTGACGTTTTCTTAAAACATTTAATAATTTTTCGGTACGCTCTGGAGTCATATATTAAATTTCAAAAAAGTTATAGTTATTTTTAAATGGGGGCCTATATTGAACACCCAATCCAGGATTAATTAAAGTTGCTATTTTACCTTTTTTATCCTCAAAGCAATAATCAAGCCCTACTCCATTGAGTTCGGTCATTAATAAAGGTCCATCCATATCCACATAATCTAATTGAGGTAAAAATTGAGCAATGGCAGCAGACCCAATTACGCTTTCATTCATACTGCCCATCATAACTTTTAATCCCAACCCTTTCGCTTCTTTAATCATTCTTAAGGCAGGTGTTAAACCACTACATTTAGTTAGTTTAATATTAATACCATGAAAATAATTAGCACAATGAGCAACCTCTTTTTCAAATACACAGGATTCATCTGCGAATAAGGGCAAAACAGATTGCGCCTTTAATTGCGCCATCCCTTCCCAATTATCTTTGTCTAAAGGCTGCTCTATTAATTCAACTCCTAAGCTAGCCAATACTGGTATTTTTTGTAAAGCTTCTTCGGTGGTCCAACCTGCATTGGCATCTACACGCAAAGGTTGATCAGTATGCTTTCTTAATGCAGTAATCATTTCAATATCATAATCAGTACCCACTTTTACTTTATAAATTGGCCAAGGATGTGCATTCATCTTTTCCACCATCTTTTCAATAGAATCAATACCTAGCGTGTAATCGCAAATAGGTAATTCTGTTTGATTGTTCCAGGTGGTATTCCACAATTCATGTAGGGGCTGTTTTTTCATCTGTCCAAACAAATCCCAACCTGCCATATCCAATGCACAAACTAAAAAGGGATCAGTAGGAAATAAATGATGTAAAAAATGCCAAAACCTTTCAGGATCAATCAATGCAAATTTTTCAATGAGCTTTCTTTGTTTTTCTAATTGTTCCATCATGCCATCCACTGTTACATTATAATAAACAATGGCAGGGGCTTCACCATATCCTACCCAATTGCCCAATGACAATCTAACCATTAAACTTGATTGATGAGTTTTGGTTCTACCATTGGAAATGGTAAAAGGATACTCAAAAGGTAATTGTTGTTCCCAGAAGTCTAATTGCACAAATAAATATTTAGGCTAAGATACAAAAACGTCCATTTAACGGCCACTTTCTTTAATAGCATGCTGCCAATCGGTATTGAATTTATCTTGATTTAATAAATCTTCTAAATTCATATGCATCCTATATCTCCAATAATGTTTTGAATTAGCCGGAATGTTGATCCTTTCTTCATTGGGGTCATTTCTTCTTATTTTATCATCTACACCAAAATAATCTTGTAATTGAAAAATAGCCCACATGGAAGGAGAATATAAATGTTGAAGCAGAATAGCTTTATTAATCCATGGTTCACAAAACTTAGGTACCTCTCCCAACTTACCTAATTCTTGATGATAAAACAATTGTGTTTTATCACGATCCTCTTCCCACCACCCTCTAATCGTACTAGTATCATGCGAAGAAGGAGTAACTACACTTAAGTAGGGTGCCTCTATAGGATTAAAAAATATTTTATTTACCGCCTTAGGCATCCTTTGTACCTCTAAACTCAATATACCTAATTGTTGTAGAACAGGAGGTAAACAAGAAGGAACTAATCCTAAATCTTCCCCACATATAAGCATGTTGGTGGCGCGTTTGAGCATGGGCAATTTCTGTAATGCTTCTTTTTCCCAACCAAGTTCTTGCCAAGAGAAAAAATAATCAAAATACAATTCTCTTAAGCCGATTTTAGTTTTTTCGGCTAAGTGCTGAAAAGAGGAAGTGCCTTCTATATTAAATCTAAAATGAAAAGATTGATCCTCCGTTGATTCTATCAAAATAATATTGCTTATTAATTCACATAAAGCATTTTTTATTTTTTCATGCCATTCGTCATTAGGCAAGGTTGAAAAATAATCAACCACTTGCCTTTGAGTTTGAAATGCAGGTAATAAATCAAAAATACCTTCCCCAACAGACTCTAAAAAATGTTGTTTTACATAGTCATTATCGTACCCCACCAATTGAAATAAAATAGTTTCATTAATGAAAGGTTTAGTAAATCGATGTCTATCAAATGAAATTCCTTTACTACTAAATTCATTAATATTTACTGGAATGGCTGGAACAAAATGTCCCATGATTCCATCAATGGCATGCATAGGGATACTCCAAATTCTAAAAAAACCTAAAATATGATCTATCCTAAAGGCGTCAAAGTAATAACTCATTTGCTCGAACCTTAATTTCCACCATTTAAAATCATTGGCCACCATGGATTCCCAATTATAGGTAGGGAAGCCCCAATTTTGACCTTTAACGGCGAAGTCATCTGGCGGAGCCCCTGCCTGCATATCCATGTGAAATAAGTTGGGGTGTTGCCAAGCATCTGCACCAAAACGATATACCCCAATTGGGATATCCCCTTTTAGCACAATCCCATTTTGATGAGCATAATGGGTAGCATTACTTAGTTGTAGATGTAAATGATACTGTACAAAATAATAAAAAGCTATTTCTTGATAGGTACTAGATTTTGGTTGGGTTAGTTTTTCAATATCTGATTCATTGTAAATAGAATGAGTAGTCCAATGATTAAAATCGACAGTACCATTCAATTCTCTTAAATAAGAAAAAACACTATAAGAAATTAGCCAATGAGCATTGTTTTTAAAAAAATCATTAAAACCTTCAGAAGCCAAATCCTTCTTACCGTTTTCTATATACAAGGTTCTTAATAATTTCCACTTCAATTCCATGACTGCATCGTAGTCTACACTGGGTAATTCATTTAATGAATTGATTAAAGAGGCATAGGGCTTCACAATAAGTTCTTGCCCTTTTTTCATTACCTCTTCAATTCTTATAAACATCGGATGAAGTGCAAAAGCGGAAATGGCCGCATAAGGATAAGAATCCATCCAGGTATGGGTAGCTGTAGTATCATTTAATGGCAATAATTGAATTAATTTTAATCCAATTTTTTTAGACCAATCTACTAGAAGTTTAATATCTGCGAATTCCCCCACGCCCATACTATTTTTTGATCTTAAAGAAAATACAGGAATAGCTACCCCTGCCCCTTTCCATTTCGTATTATTTAAATGAACAAACCCATCATTAATGATAACCAATTTATCCTTTCCAATAGGCTCATGAACTACTCTATTATTATCTGACTCAAATGCTACAAATAATTTTTTAGTTACATCATACACTCCATACTTATATACAAAAGGAAAATTACTTTTTGTTAAATTCAAACTAATTTCAAAATAAGGGAGGTTGGACATTTTAGTTAATGGCAAAACTTTATTTATATCCCAAGAACCAACCATTTTATCTTCACCAATTATACATACCGTCTGATTGACTTCCAATAATGGCGCCTTTACTCTAAAAACGTGGGTAGTAGTTTTATCAATTCCTTGCGACAAAGACTGAAATTGAATTGGTTTTAATAAAACATTTAAAAAGGGTTCTGTGTAAAAAACATTTTCTACATACCCAGTGTAATTCCATGCATCTAATAATATTAATTCATTACTCGTTATATTACTAGGCGTAAAGCATTTATCATTACCCCAGTCATATAGTAAACTCCCATCTGCATTTTTTATAAAATAATGATAAGTAATTACATCTGTCTGGAGAAACTCAGGACAATCTAAATGTAATACCCAATAAGATTCATTTAAAAAAACTAATGGTATGGCTTTTTCTACTTGCCCATCCCCAAGTAAAGGATGGTTCCCATAAATATAAATCTCCTGGCCATAAGTAGTTTGATATTTAAGATG
This sequence comes from Sediminibacterium ginsengisoli, assembly GCA_945865545.1. Classification (GTDB taxonomy): domain Bacteria; phylum Bacteroidota; class Bacteroidia; order Chitinophagales; family Chitinophagaceae; genus Sediminibacterium; species Sediminibacterium ginsengisoli_F. Next base: position 27,817 of record CAMBEQ010000017.1, read on the forward strand.
AAAGCTAATTTTCTTAAGCTTACCCCCTTTTTTAAGATTTACTTTTTTTATATTCAAATCCTTTTTACTTTCTTCAACTGTTTGCATATCAATCCTTTTGTCCTTTCAATGGTTATTTTAAGAAAATCCTCTTTTATTCAAAAAGTGTTTAAAGGTAAAAAGTAAAAGTGTATAAAACACACAATAACTAGTTTTTTGCTGAATTTATAGAAGGATTCGTATATTTACCTATGATACTTATTATCAGTCGATTACGAAATATTAATGGATAAAATACATATCTATACAGATGGCTCTTCTCGTGGCAACCCTGGTCCAGGCGGTTTTGGCGCCATTTTAATGTGGGGTAATCAACTTAAAGAAATTTCGGAAGCTTACCGTAAAACCACCAATAATAGAATGGAATTATTGGCTGTAATTAAAGCAATATTAGCACTCAAAACAAAAGAATTACCAGTACATATTTATACCGATAGTAAATATGTTGTAGAGTCGGTTGAAAAAAAATGGTTGGATAATTGGATTAAAACCGATTTCAAAGGAGGTAAAAAGAATAAAGATTTATGGCTCCAATACCATAAAGTAGCTGCCCCTTTTCAAATAAAATTTAATTGGGTAAAAGGACATAGTACCAATCAATACAATAACAGATGTGACGAATTAGCTACCGAGGCTGCAGACAATGGGCCTTGGAAAATTGATAGGGTATTTGAGGAAAATGAAAAATTGAAATAATCAATTATTGCAACAACTAAATGGCTTTAAACTTAGGAATAAGTAATCGGAAAGAGCCAAACAAGACTCCACCAAATACTAAAGTTCCTGCAACGCTATAAGGATAAAAAGGCAAGCCATCCGCCATTGCTTGTAAAAATCCTGTCAAGTTAATGGCATGGTGGTAACCTCCTCCTTGTGCCCAAACCAATGCATTAGATACTATAAAATAAGCAGTGGGTGCTGCAAAAAAACCAATGATATATTTAGAAAGTTTATTGCTTTGTAATCCAAAACCAAAAACGGCTGTACCTGCAATTAAAATATAATTTAATAATTGCCCCTCATAAAATCCTTGCATCGGACTTAAATGATAATAAAACAATACTTGATACAATACATCAGAAATAAACATAGATAAGATGGGCAATAAAAATGCATATTGTTTTCTAGAAGCAAATAAAGAACCTCCAAATAAGGCAATTGCAATTTGTGGCGCAAAACCATAAGGTCTACCAGGTAAAACACGGTATAAAGCACTGGTAGCAATCATGATTGCAATAGCTAGAATTATTTGTTTGTTCAATTTCATCATTAAAGATTTACAGGTAAATTGAAGTTGGATTTAACCTCATCTACAAAAATAAGGGTATAGGATATATTATTTAAATATAATTTTTCCTCATATGTGAATAAACTTAATTAGGGACAAATGACCTAAACAAAACTGTAGATTTTTGAGCAACTAATTTAATTTGTGATTCTGCTTCCATAACAGCACTATCACCCGCTTTTAAAGATAGATGATCTAACAATAGGTCGCCTTCTGTTACCAATATTATCTCCATTGAATGGGTATTAATTGTATAAGATTCCCCACTGTTTAGTATCATTTTTGTTAAACCAAAATCTGGTATAGGACAAGGATAGTTAATTTCATTTGAATTAATGGAATTACCCTCTAACGGGTTCGGGAAAGTAGGTGTAAAATTTACATGTTCTATGAGTTCACGAATGTCCACATGTTTTGGTGTGAGCCCTCCTCTTAAAACATTATCACTATTTGCCATCAATTCAATATTTTGACCTTCTAAATAGGCATGTAATAAACCTGCCCCTTGAAAAATTCCATGGTATTTTGGTAGATGAATAATATTTAAAATATAAATGGAAAAAATTCCTTTATCAATATTAGCAGCTGGAATACCATCTGCATAATATTTATGCGCCCAATAATGAGGGTCTGCTTTGGTGACGATCCCATTTTTTACAGCAGTAGTAGCTTCTACTAAAATAGATTTTAAGATTTTGTCTGAAGCCACCATAGGCAATTGCATAAAATAGGTATACAAATGTTGGTAGTCGGCCCCTTTAAATTCATGGATCAAAGAGTGAAATGGAATATAATTACGCAAACGCTCCTCTAGTAATTTAGGATCTAAAAAACCATGTAATAACCAAAAATCACTTAATGCCACCATTACTTCGGGTTTGTGATTTTTATCTTTATAATTTCGATTAACTGCATCTAATGAAATACCAGCGGCCTGTTCTTTTTCAAACCCTATTACTGCATTTTCTTTACTTGGATGCACTTGGATACTTAGCATATTTTTTACATCCAATATTTTAAATAAGTAAGGTACGGATCCAAAGTTTTGAAATGTTTTAGCCCCCAACCACTTCGCTGGATTTTCATTGACTAAAATAGCTAAACTAATTTCTCCATTTTCAGTCGTGACCACAGCAGCAGCACTGGGATGTGCGCCCATCCAATATTCAGCATAAGGCAAATGGTTTACATTTTCAATGCCCATTAAATCAGGAATGAAACTAGTTCCGCCCCAATCATAATGCCTATGTTTTCCTTGTAATTTATACGCTTTTTGCATGTGTATAAAATGACGATGTTTAAACTAGATTTTAAATCTAAATGAAAAATGTATGAACAACAAAGATACTGGGTTTTTTGGCGAAAATAGGGCGGCAAATTATCTAATCGAACAAGGCTTTGAAATCCTATATAGAAACTGGAGGTACAAACATTTAGAAATTGATATTATTGCGTCAAAAAATAACCTTTTACATATTATTGAAGTTAAAACAAGAAGCTCTATACAATTTGGTTATCCTGAACAGTTTATTAATATACAAAAAATGCAATTTCTTAAAAATGCAGCTGCTCATTTTCAATATGATCATCCACAATGGGCCTACTTACAATTTGATGTTATTTCAATTTTTTTAAACGATAGTAACCAATGGGAATTACTATTGATAGAAGATGTATATTTCTAATAATTAGGGAATCTCTAAAATCGAATAATAGAAAAAGTTAGCTGATTAATTCTTGCATCTTTTCTACCATTTTATAGGTGGCTGGACAAAGCTCCACATTTTGTTTATGTACATGCATGTATTCGGTCATCTTCCTTTTTGTTAAATGTGGAAATCCAGCACAATCTGCAGGACGTATATCATAAATAGAACACTTATTCGATTTCAAATTTAAAAACTGACATGGTTGTGATGTATTTAACCAGTCTTTATCTTTCTTATCATAGGTGAGCCATTTTTCTTTAAATGCGGTGGGAGTCATTTCAAAGTGACTGGCTATTCTTTTTACGTCAGTGGGTGTATAAGTAGGGCTCATGGTTTTACAACAATTTGCACAACTTAAACAGTCTATTTCCTTCCAAACTTCTGGATTAACTTTTTTCGTGATTTGATCCAACCCTTTGGGGGTTTTCTTTTCTAACCTTGATAAAAATGATTTCAATTGTTTACCGTTATGTCTTACTTTCTGCTTAAATGACCTTAAATTTACTTTCATATATAGTTTAATCTGACGCGAAATAATACCATTAAACTATAACTATCAAATCTATTTACATAATGATGAGTTGGGTAATCTATAAAAAAGGTTTTAAAGCTTTCTTACAACTTGAAAAGTCATTAAGCGGGCACTCTGTGGAAGCCTATTTAAGAGACATTGATAAACTCACCCATTATCTTGAGGCCAATGAAAATAACCTTTCCCCTTCAGAAGTTACCTTAAGCCATCTTCAAGCCTTTGTTCAGTGTATTGGAGAAATGGAAATGGCCCCTACCTCTCAAGCAAGAATTATTTCTGGTATAAAATCTTTTTTTAAATATTGTTTACTCGAACAAATTTGTACCATCAACCCCACTACCTTATTAAATAGCCCCAAAACAAGACGTAAATTACCCGATGTTTTAAGTTTTGAAGAAATTGAACAATTAATTGGTCAAATTGATTTAAGTAAACCAGAAGGAGGACGTAATAAAGCTATTTTAGAAACCATGTATAGTTCTGGCCTAAGGGTAACCGAAGCCATTAATTTAAAAATTTCTTGCTTGTATTTAGATGTAGGTTTTATAAGAGTAATTGGTAAAGGAGACAAAGAAAGATTAGTGCCTATTGGAAGCGATGCCATAAAATTCATAAAATTATACAAAGAGACTATTCGAGTACACCAAACTCCAGCTAAAGATTGCGAGGATGTCTTGTTTTTAAATAACCGAGGGAAAGCTTTAAGTAGAGTGATGATATTTTATATTATCAAAGCCCTCCTCTTAAAATCAGGCATCAAAAAATCAATCTCCCCCCATAGTTTTAGACATTCTTTTGCAACGCATTTAGTGGAAGGCGGAGCCGATTTAAGGGCTGTTCAAGAAATGCTAGGTCATGAGAGTATTACCACCACCGAAATATACACCCATATCAATCGTGAATACCTCAGGGATACCCTGGATCGCTTTCACCCTGCTTTCAAAAAATGATAAAAAAAGGCACTTAATGTCTTAAAATTAATTAGGTTTGTCCTCTAAATTAATCAAATGAAAAAAATACTCTTTGTACTAGGTACGGTTTTAAGTATGGCAGTAACTGCACAAGTAAAAATGCCAGCTGCTAGCCCCACTCAAACTTTAATACAAGATTTCGGTTTAGGTAAAATCGAAATTGTTTATTCAAGACCAAGTTTAAAAGGTCGTGCAGCCTTTGGAAATGGAAGCTTACTAGCTCCAACAGGTATTGTTTGGAGAACGGGTGCTAATGGTGCCACAAAAGTTACTTTCTCGCATCCAGTGACTATTGGTAATACCACTTTAGCTGCAGGTTCTTATGGCTTATTTACCATCCCAGGTGAAAATGAATGGACTATTATTTTTAATAGCAATTCTAAAGGTTGGGGAAGTTTTACTTATACAGAATCTGAAGATGTGGTTCGTCTAAAAGTAAAACCTGAAATCACCAGCAATAACACCGAAACATTTATTATTGGCATTGGAGATATCACTCCAGAATCAGCTGCCATTTATTTGAAATGGGCTACAACATTAGTGGCTGTGCCCATTAAAACAGATATTAAATCTACTATCCGCACACAAATAGAAGCTTCTACCACTGGAACAGCTGCCAATGGTGCCGCTTACCAAGCCGCAGCAAATTTTTATTATGACATGGATAAAGATTATGACAAAGCACTAGTTTTTGTTGACAAAGCGATTGCTTTGGATGCTAAAGCTTATTGGTTATTTTTATTAAAAGCGAAGACTCAGAAAGAATTAGGAGATAAAAAAGGTGCCAAAGCAAGTGCTGAAATTTGTATAAAAATGGCGGAAGCCGGCAAAAATGCAGACTATGTTCGTTCTGCTACAGAGCTTATTGCTTCTCTTTAATCTTACCAACTGATTGATACAAAAATGAGTCTCGAGTAATCGGGACTCTTTTTTGTACATTTGTACACCAACGCGGAGGTGGCGAAATTGGTAGACGCACTACCTTGAGGTGGTAGCGCCCACACCCGGGCGTGGGAGTTCGAATCTCCTCTTCCGCACCAACCCTATCATAAAAGTGATGGGGTTTTTTGTTTCGAAGCGGTGTGAAAAGCTTGCTTGTATAAACAGAGGAGAAACAAAAAAATAAGAACCCCGCTTTGCGGGATTGTTGAAAGGGTTTGAGTAAGCAACCCATTTAGATCAGCGAATGAAGCGAGCTAATCTAAACTTATATTTTATTATATTTGTGACATGTCTAACTATACTGTTACCTGCCCTAAGTGTCAAAATAACTTTGAACCTACTGATGCAATAAGAGAGGAAGTGGAAAAAGAATTGCGTGGAAAAATGACCGACTGGCAAAAAAAGAAAGAAGAAGAAACCACTGTTTTATTGGCAGAACAAAAAATTACCATTGAAAATGAGTTGGCAGAAAAATTAAAAAAAGATTTAGGCGCTCAGTATGACCATAAAATAAAAGTCATGCAGCAAAGCGAATCTGCCATGAGTAAGCAAGTAAAAGATTTTCAAGAAAAAGAACTAGAATTCCTTAAACAAGTGCAAGCCATACAAGCAAAAGAAGCAGCATTAGAATTAGAATTACAAAGAAAATTAATTGCCGAAAGAGAAAATATAAAAGCACAAATCCTTAAAGAAGAGGTAGAACGCGGCTCCTTAAAAGACCAAGAATACCAATTAAAAGTAAAAGAATTAGAAAAGCAATTAGAAGATCAACGAAAATTGGCCGATGAAATGAAACGAAAAGCCGAGCAAGGAAGTATGCAAATGCAAGGCGAAGTACAAGAACTTTTATTGGAAGAACTATTAAAATCTAGCTTCCCCTTTGATCAAATTGTAGAAGTAGGTAAAGGGGTGCGTGGAGCAGATTGTATCCAAATTGTACGAAATAATTTAGGACAGGAAGCTGGAAAAATTATTTACGAAAGTAAAAGAACTACCGCTTTTGCACAAGAGTGGATTGAAAAATTAAAAACAGACATGCGCAGTCAAGGTGCAGATATTGCTATTATTGTCACCCAATCATTTCCTAAAGACATGGAAAGATTTGGCGAAAAAGAAGGCGTTTACATTTGTTCTTACCAAGAAGTAAAAAGTGTGGCGCTACTGCTTAGAAATGCAATATTAAAGATATACGATTCTAAAAAAAGCCAAGTAAACAAGGGTGATAAAATGAGCTTTTTATACGACTACCTCATCAGCAATGAGTTTAACGAGCAATGGAAAGCCATTGGAGAAGGTTTTAGACAAATGCGTTATAGTATTCAAAAGGAAAGAGATGCCATGGAGAAATTATGGAAGTCACGTGAGAAGCAACTAGAAAAAGTATTATTAAATGCCATGCATATCAAAGGATCTATAGAAGGCATTGCAGGCGCTGATACTATTAATATGAATTTACTAGATGACGACGAAACTATGTCTTTAGAAGATTAATAAAAATTTACATAACACTTACTGCCCAAACAAAATTATTTGCGATTTCATAATGAATTTGCACTTCAAGCGCTAATGCATCACTCAAAATAGATGCATTCAAAATACCTTTAGGAGAGATAGCTAGTTCTTCAATTCTCAACTGCTCTGAAAAATCAACACCCAATTTTTCATTCATCTTATACATCGCTTCTTTCGCAGCCCAAAAAAAAGTCATTTGTTTCAATTGATCTGCTTGTTCAAGTGTATTAATTTTATCAAGCTCTGTAGCATGTAAAAACTTATGGGCCACTTTCCCTACCCTGTCTTGAATCAATTCTATATCAATCCCGACTGGATCTTTGGAACTTATAATACATGCAGCATATCCATTACAATGAGATACAGAGAAATGAAAATGACTATTCTGTATATAAGGCTTCCCATTATTGGCGTACTTTATTAATTTGGTATCCACCTCTGGGAGTAAGTAGGGTATTAATAATCTAGCCGCTAAATGTTGTACTTTTTTTGGTGGATGTGTAATTAGGACAGTACTACTTACCTTTTGTTCAAAAAAATCCAACGACTCCGTAATGGACCAAATGGCCATTTTAGTTGTTGCGTTGATATTTTGTTGATAAAACAAAGGCATAGAAAAAAGGATTGATTTAGATTGCAGCGCAATTGATAGGTGCAAAATAAACATAAATAAACAAAGATGATTTTATCCGACTCTCGAATAGTAGAAGAAATAGCAAAAGGATCTATCAAAATTGAGCCATATGATCGTAAAGATTTAGGTAGTAATAGCTATGATGTGCATTTAGGAAAATGGTTGGCTACCTATGACAATAACATTTTAGATGCCAAAGCGCACAATACCATTACCTATTTTGAAATTCCAGAAGAGGGTTTTGTATTAGAACCAACTGGCTTTTACTTAGGGGTAACTTTAGAATACACAGAAACACATGCACATGTTCCATTTTTAGAAGGAAAATCTTCTACTGGAAGATTGGGCATTGACATTCATGCCACCGCAGGTAAAGGGGATGTAGGATTTTGTGGTTATTGGACTTTAGAAATTTCCGTCAAGCAGCCTGTTAAAGTTTATAGAGGAATGCCAATTGGTCAACTTATCTATTTCCCTGTGGATGGAGAGATTGAAGTGAAGTATAACCAAAAGTCAAATGCCAAATACAGCGGACAACCCGAGAAGCCTATAGAAAGTATGATGTGGAAGAATAAATTTTAGATCAATTATTTATTGGATCTATACGCTAGTGCCCATAATAGCACATCATTATAACTCTCAATTCCTTTGGCCTGTTTATTCCACTGTAGAAACTGATTGTACATAGAAGTAGATGCAGGAATTAATAAATCTTGTCTTTCTAAGAAAAACAATTTAATTTTTTTTCGATCTGCTAACACCACCGGTGACAATAAATTTTTATTTCTAGCCACCACTTTTTTCCAGTTTTCAAAATTTCCAGTTTTGGCAATAAAAGTTAATTCAGCACTTTGAGCATAGGTAAATAATTGCAACAACATAGAGTATTTAAATATTGGCTGACGACTTTCCGAACCCACTACAAAAGCAATGAAGTTCGCTTCCGTTTCAGAGGCATAGCCCAATTGATGAGCCATTTCATGGCAGGTAGTAAATGGCAGGGTTAAAACAGGGACGTCCCCTCTAATGATGGCTTCGCCTGTAAGTGGCTGATAATAGGCCATAAAGCCTATATAATCTCCTATAGCTGGAAATCTGGATAGTTTTAAATTGGGTTGCTGAAGCTTTAAAAAAGGATAAGATGTCTCCATTTGAGCATATTCTTGAATGGCATTAGAGAATATCTGCTTAATGGTCAGCTGCGAGATAGAGGAATCGGCAATTTGAGCCCTTGTGGCATTTAGTTCTTCAATCAACTCTATAGTAAGCCGCTCAATGGATACATCGCTATAAGTTTCCTTCACTTCTAAGCCAAATTGCTTCGCTGGACTAGATTGCTGATAATTTAACCCCCAAATAAGCATAAAAAGCACATAGAGTTGTATTAAGTTTTTTGAACTTTTAACCAATAAATGCTTTAATATTAGTTTTAAATTTTTATTGCTTTTATATTGATTTTTATATTTAAATAAACTCCTTAATAAATTAATAATCAACATTATAATTATAAAAAAATACACATACTCCCCTATAGCATTAGGGAATATTCCAGATACCTTCCTTAGGCTTAACCCCAACCATTTAAAGAAGCCTTTAGAATAGTATTTAGCTACCCAATCTGGGAACTGGGTCAGGACAAGAATAACTAGCGCCAATAGATACCATAGCCAATAACTAATGAATTTGACTATAAAGGCTAATTTTAGAAGGTATTTAGTAGAATTTGCCATGGATTATTATAATGGGGCAAAAGTAGGATAAACTTTGTCTTTTGGTTGGTTTTTACTAACTTTGCCACCCTTATAAGTACGGTTATGAACCAAAACAGGGCTTACGAAATAGCATTTGTGGGTCTAAGACCCGGTTTACACGAGTTAGAATACCGTATTGAGGACAAGTTCTTTGCCGATTTTGGACCACAGGATTTCAGCAATTGCGATACAACTGTTAAACTTAAATTAGATAAGAAACAGGGGTTTTTACAATTGCATTTTGACCTAGATGGAAAGATAGACACCCTTTGTGACCGTTGTGGCAACCCCATAACCATTCAACTTTGGGATGAGTTTAACTTAATTGTTAAACTGGTCGATGACCCTATTACCATGAATAGTCAGGAGGAAGATCCAGATATATTTTATATCGATAAGGGCGAAAGCCATTTTTCGATTGCTAACTGGATTTTTGAATTCATCAATTTAAGTATCCCCTTACAACATATTTGTAAGGAAAATGAAAAAGGAGAATCTACCTGTAATCAAAAAGTAATCGAAACCCTAAAGAAATTTAAAACCAACCAAATTGAAGTGAATAACAAGAATATTTGGAAAGGGTTAGAAAAATTTAAAGGGCTGGATGATCCAAAAGAAGCGACCAACAATTAGAAACGAATATTAAATAATAAATTTTAAAACATAAGAGATGCCTAATCCTAAACGCAGACACTCGCAACAACGTAGCGCTAAAAGAAGAACCCATTATGTAGCTCAAGAAGTTACATTAAGCAAAGATGGTACTACTGGAGAAATCCATGTACGTCATCGCGCACACGTTCAAGAAGGTAAATTGTATTACAAAGGACTTTTAGTTAGCGAGAAAGCGCCACTAAAAGCTTAATTACCATTTAAGATGAATATTGGCATCGATATGATGGGTGGTGATTTTGCTCCACTAGAAGCCGTAAAAGGTGTACAACAATATCTATCGCAATCGGATAATCAATTATTTTGTATTGGTGACGAAACCCAGTTGAATCAATTGTTTCAACAGCATGGGATTTCCTCACCATTTTTACATTTGGTACATGCCTCTGAAAATATTGGCTACCACGAACATCCTACTAAAGCATTAAAGGAAAAACCAAATTCATCTATCGCTATTGGCTTTAAATTATTAGCAGCTGGTGAGATTGACGCCTTCCTAAGTGCAGGCAATACAGGCGCCATGCTAGTGGGTGCCATGTTTAGTATTAAACCTATTAAAGGTGTATTAAGACCCACCATTGCCTCTTTAATGCCTAAGTTAAAAGGTAAAACTGGATTGTTGGTAGATGTTGGATTTAATGCAGATTGTAAACCAGAACATTTAAACCAATTTGCCATCTTAGGCAATTTGTATGCAAAGCATATTTTAAATATTTCAGCCCCTAAAGTGGCTTTATTAAATGTGGGTCAAGAAGAAGGAAAAGGAAATATACTGGCGCAAGCCACCTACCCCCTTTTAAAAGAAAATACAGCTATCCATTTTATTGGTAATGTAGAAGGGAGAGATGTATTTAATGATAAGGCAGATGTAATTGTTTGTGACGGTTTCACTGGAAATATACTTTTAAAAACAGCCGAAGCCATGTATGATGCCGCTGTTCATCAAAACTTACAAAACGATTCATTTTTTGGCCGATACCACTTTGAGAATTATGGAGGAACCCCTGTATTAGGTATTAATAAGCCCGTTATTATAGGGCATGGTATAAGCAATGCCAAAGCTTTTTATAACATGATTTTGCTTGCCGAAAAAATGATCGATACTAAATTTTGCGAAATCATTACAAGTAATTTTGAAAATTTATAAGCTTTCTTCTTCCCTCTTTTTTATTTTAAAAAGCTGAATTACTTTCTACCCCTTTTCTTATTAATTAGCTTAATTTTACTAACACAATAAATAGTACAACCCCCAATGTGGTTAAATAATATTTTAGAAACGATTGGCAAGACTCCTTTAATTAGATTGAATAAAATAACAGCTGCTATTCCAGCTACTATTTTAGCCAAGGTTGATTACTTTAATCCAGGTAATTCTATTAAAGATAGAATGGCACTTAAAATGGTAGAAGTGGCTGAAGCCGAAGGCAAATTAAAACCAGGGGGCACAATCATAGAATGTACCAGCGGGAACACAGGTATGGGATTGGCTTTGGTGGCCATCGTAAAAGGGTATAAATGTATTTTTACTACGACCGACAAACAGAGTAAAGAAAAAATGGACATACTAAGAGCAGTAGGCGCAGAAGTAATTGTATGTCCTACTAATGTAGCACCAGAAGATCCAAAAAGTTATTACTCTGTTGCAAGAAAACTAGCGGCAGAAACACCGAATTCTTTTTTCTTTAATCAATATGATAATTTAGCTAATCGTCAAGCTCATTATGAAAGTACTGGGCCTGAAATTTGGAATCAAACCGAAGGAAAAATTACCCATTTGGTTTGTACTGCTGGCACAGGGGGCACAATTACAGGTACAGCTACTTATTTAAAAGAACAAAATCCAAATATAAAAATATGGGCCATTGATCCTATTGGTTCCTTATTGACTCATTACTTTGAAACAGGCATTGAAGATCATGCTTATGTGCAGCCTTATATTGCAGAAGGGTTTGGTGAAGATTTTATTCCAAAAAATTATGACATGTCTGTGATTGATCATTTTGAACAAGTATCAGATAAAGAGGGTGCTTTAATGACCCGTCGATTGGCTAAGGAGGAAGGTTTATTTTGTGGCTATAGCGCTGGAAGTTGTTTACAAGGATTACTTCAGCTTAAAGAGCAATTAAAGCCTTCAGATATTGTAGTTTGTATTTTACATGATCATGGTAGCAGGTATGTTGGAAAAGTATTCAACGACGATTGGATGAAAAGCAATGGATTCCTTTAACCGTTTTATTCCCAACCTAAATGTGTGTATCCCTTAAGTTTTTGGGGATTATTTCTACTTACTAAATGCTATTAGGCTAACATTCGTTTGGGGCATAAATTGTATATTTGCAACTTAATAATTAAACTATGAGTAAGTACCGAGCAGGCGTTTTATTTGGCAAAGAACTTGAAACATTATACAATGATGCGAAGAACAATAAATTTGCCATTCCAGCAGTGAATACCACTGGAACCGATACCATTAATGCAGCCATAGAAACAGCTGCTAAAGTGAACTCTCCTATTATTATTCAATTTTCAAATGGGGGTGCTCAATTTATAGCTGGAAAGGGTATGCCTAATGATAATTTACAAGCCAATATCCAAGGGGCTATTGCAGGTGCCTTACACGTTCATCAAGTAGCTCAATTTTATAATGTACCAGTGGTATTACATACCGATCACGCTTCCAAAAAATGGTTGCCTTGGATTAGCGCATTAATTGATGCTGGTGAGCAATTTAAAAAAGAAAAAGGGCAACCTTTATTTAGTTCCCATATGTTGGATTTATCTGAAGAAAGTTTAGAAGAAAATATTCAAACTTCCGTTGAATTTTATAAAAGAATGGCTCCACTTGGAATGAGTATTGAAATTGAATTAGGTGTAACTGGTGGAGAAGAAGATGGAGTAGACAATAGTAATGTGGATAATGATAAATTATATACGCAACCAGAACATGTTGAATACGCCTATACGGAGTTAAGTAAAGTGGGTAATTTATTTACTGTAGCTGCTGCTTTTGGAAATGTACATGGTGTATACAAACCAGGCAATGTTGAATTAAGACCTGATATTTTAAACAATAGTCAAGTACATATCCAGAAAAAATTAAACACTGCAGAAAAGCCAGTGTATTTTGTATTTCATGGCGGTTCTGGTTCCCCTCAAAATCAAATTAGAGAAGCCATTGGTTATGGGGCAATAAAAATGAATTTAGATACCGATTTACAATGGGCATTCTGGGAAGGGATCTTAAGCTATTACAAAAAAAATGAAGCCTTTTTACAAGCACAATTAGGCAATCCAGAAGGGGCAGATAAGCCAAATAAAAAATATTACGACCCCAGAGTTTGGCTAAGAAAAGGGGAAGAATCTTTTATCAAACGCCTGGAAACAGCTTTTGATGACCTAAACTGCATTGGCAGAAACGCTTAAACAAAATTTTAACATAGTCACCCTAATACTTAAAAAGGGTGACTATTTATTTTTTAATAACTTCATGTAAGATTAAACGATTACTTAACTATGAAAAATAGAGAAGAAGATATTGAAGTCAACTTAACTGGGGAAGAAACAACAGGTTCAGAAGCAAGTAAATCGAGATGGTTTAAAAGAAAAAGAAAAGGGATTACCACTTCAACAGCGGATAAAAAAGAAACCCCTGAAGGGCTTTGGACTAAATGCCCTTCTTGCAATCATATTTGTACTAGTTCTGAATTAAAAGAAAACTTATTTATTTGTGGCAAGTGTAATTTTCATCACCGTATTGGTAGCGATGAATATTTTGATATTTTGTTTGATGAAAGCAATTTCACCGAACTTTTTGATACAATAAAAAGTAAAGACGCGCTTAACTTTACCGATTTAAAAAACTACCAAAAACGTTTAGATGAAATTCATGCAAAAACGGATTTGAAAGATTCTATGCGCGTCGCAGTAGGTAAAATCAACGGAGAAGAAATAGTCGTTGCTTGTATGGACTTTGAATTTATTGGCGGTTCCTTAGGAAGTGTGATGGGTGAAAAATTTAGCCGAGCAGTAGATTATTGCATACAACATCAACTACCCTATTTGGTAATAAGTAAAAGTGGTGGGGCACGTATGATGGAAAGTGCATTTAGCTTGATGCAGTTAGCAAAAACAAGTGGTAAATTATCTCAGTTAAGTGATGCCAAATTGCCTTTTATTTCCCTGCTTACCGATCCAACCTTTGGCGGAATTTCAGCAAGCTTTGGAATGTTAGGAGATATCAATATCGCAGAACCAGGGGCACTAATAGGTTTTGCTGGTCCTAGAGTTATTAAAGAAACCATTAAAAAAGACTTACCGGACGGATTCCAAAGAAGTGAATTTTTATTAGAACATGGCTTCTTGGACTTTATAGTGGATAGAAAAGATTTAAAAAATAAATTATCAGAAGTGGCGTTTCTCTTTAGAAACTAATCCATTTAGGAAGTCAGTATAATACTCCCCAAATTTCGTAAAGTACTTAATATAGAAAATAGTACATTTAAAAACCTATCCAAAGATTGGGGAGTATCATATTAGTTGCTGAAACACTAAATTGGTAGTATTGGAAAATCAAAATAAAGGTGTAAGTTACAATAAGTCTATAGGTTTTCTTAAATAGCTGGTCACTATCAGTCACCCAGCATACCGGATTTGGGTGGAGTCATTTTATGGCTGGTATAAACTAGTTATAGACAAGCATGGACGACTTGAAATTATTTTGAAAAAAATTTAGATTTATATATTTATTAAACGAATTTAATTATGCGTAGATTAATACTATTATTGACAGTCCTTTTATCATTTTTGAGTATTTCAGCTCAAAACAAAGTTGAAAGATGGCGTATTTATGAGATTTCACTTAACGGGGACTCAAACGGTAATCCTTTTACTGATGTACAACTAAGTGCTACATTTTCAAATGGTGAGCATTTAAAAACAGTTTCGGGCTTTTATGACGGAAATGGAATATATAAAATCCGCTTTATGCCTCAAATTACTGGTTCATGGACCTATACCACGTCAAGTAATTCAAAGGCACTTCAAAATAAAAAAGGCAAATTTGAATGCTATTCAAATACCGAAACCAATCACGGGCCAGTAGTAGTAAAAAATACTTTCAACTTTGCTTATGCTGATGGCAAGCCTCATTATTCCTTTGGTACAACATGCTATGGCTGGGTACATCAAGGCGATAGCCTTGCTTCATTGACTTTGAAAACTCTTGCAAATGGTTATTTCAATAAAATGCGCATGTGTATTTTCCCAAAAGACTATGATTGGAATAAGAATGAGCCTGCTTTGTATCCATTTGAAGGAAAGCCTTTAACTGATTGGGATTACACCAAATTTAACCCTGAATATTTTCAAAATATTGAAAAAAGGATAGAGCAATTGGATTCACTTGGCATTGAAGCCGATTTAATTATTTTCCATCCTTATGATCGCTGGGGCTTCAAAAAAATGGACAGAAAAACCAATGATTTCTATATCAATTATATCATTGCCCGATTTGCAGCTTATAAAAATGTATGGTGGAGTATGGCCAATGAATATGATTTTATGAATGAAAAGAAAATGGACGACTGGACCCATTTCATAAAATTGTTTGCCGAAAAAGACCCTTACAATCATCTACGTAGCATTCACAATGGTACAAAAATATTTGATCACACAAACCCACTACTTTCGCATGCCAGCATTCAGAATGACGAAACCTTCAAAGCTAAGGAACTGAGGCTGAAATATAAAAAACCGATAATCTATGATGAATGCCGTTACGAAGGAAATATAAATTGGTCATGGGGAAATTTAACAGCAGAAGAGATGGTGAACAAATTTTGGCGTGGTATAACAAATGGCGGTTTTGTTGGGCACGGAGAAACTTATGTTAACGAAAGCTCAGTTAAAAGGGGTTTTAAATCGCAGGATATTTTGTGGTGGTCTAAGGGTGGTGTACTAAGAGGACAAAGTCACGAAAGAATTAAATTTTTAAAGAATATAATTGAAACTGCACCTGGCTATCTAACTCCTGTAGTTAATTTTGAATCGTGGATGCCTTATTCTGCTGTTTCTTACAAAGACGAATATTTTCTGAACTATTATAACATGGATCAGCCACTCAGCCAAATTGTGAACTTACCCGAAAAGTCAAAATATTTGGTTGAAATTATTAATGCCTGGGATATGACAATTACACCTGTGAATGGCGAATTTAGCGGTAAAAGTTTAATTCAATTACCACAAAAACCGTTTACTGCTTTGCGTATCACTAAAATAAGTAAGTAGTTTTATGTTTGATTATTCAAAATTATAAAATTCACGCAAGTTGCCCTACTTGATTACGCCATATAAAATACCGCTATGCTCATAAAAAATAGCCCAAGCTGCTTATTGCAACCAGTGCTTTTGTTGTTGTTAAATTCTCCGAATTACCAGTCCCAATTGCTGTATACTTTCATTTTGTGATGTAAATCTACTTGTTGCCAACTAAATACATTGTTTAATTCAATAATTGAAAATATTATTCGCCAAACTATTAAGTGTGGATCCTTATGGATAGTAATTCCTGTCTTATTCAGGAATTAATACTTGAAACATAAAAGCACTTTCAAATTCGTCTATAATTATATCTTTAAAAATTAATAACTTGGGGAGTATCATACGTTATTTAATCCTATTTTTGTTCCCGGCACTAGATCAGTTCCGGGATTTTTTATGGCTAAATCGAAAGCAGTTCAAGTAAAAGAATTAAACAATAGGCAAGCCTATTTTAATTACCACATAGAAGATAAATATGAGGCAGGCATAGTATTGCTTGGAACGGAAGTGAAATCGATCAGAGAGGGCAAGGTTAGTTTCAATGACTCTTTTTGTATGTTTGATAAAGGAGAACTTTGGGTGAGAGGTTTATTCATTAACGCTTATTCCCATGGCAATGCCAACAACCATATCGAAGTACATGACCGCAAATTATTGTTGCAAAAAAGAGAGCTTGAAAAGTTAGAAACCAAAGTAAAAGAAAAAGGCTATTCCATTATTCCTTTAAGAATATTCTTTAATGAAAAACGATTTGCTAAAGTAGAGATTGGCGTAGGCAAGGGTAAAAAAGAGTTTGATAAACGAGAAACCATCAAAACCCGCGACGTTGACAAAGAGATTAAACGTTTACTGAAGCGCTAAAGCTAGTTATGTATTTAACGTTCATTAATGTAAATGGCTTCAATTATTTAAAAAAAATAAATGCTATGCCGAGCGAATATTGTGAGCGAAGCGATCTGAGAGCCGAGGTATAGGTGTTTATTCTTTTAAATAATCAAGATATTAGAACCTCCTGTTGACTATACTATTGATACTTTGTCTTAGGGCCTTCCTCCCCTTTTAATTGTTCGGCAATGGCATCGGGATGCGGACGGTGTGTGGTAGCAAAAGCGATCCCTAATAAGACTGCAAATGCCCCAAAAGACCAAGCCAACTCTTTAGGCAATAACCAATAGCCCCACAATTCATTTAAGCAGGCTTTCTCTGGATGGCTTAACTCGTATATAACTTCAACTTTAAAGCCGATTTTAGACCGATAATCATTGGAATTTAGCTTTATTTGAAAAGGCTTGCCAAACTCATTGTACTTCGCAACAATACTATCCCCTTGTTGGACTATGATGGCTGGGGCAGTTTCGCTATCAAAATAATCAGGCTCTCTACTAAAAGGCAAATAGAGTAAGAAACAAGAAAAAAATAATATAAGCGAAGACTTAATCAAAATTGGTAAAAATTACTTTATAAAAAATGGGAAGCTTCTATGAAAAGCTTCCCACTGATATTATTAAATAGCAATTGAAATAAAAACTATTTTAATTACTTAAACTTCTAAAATCCACTGGCACCAATTTACTTACACCAGGCTCTTGCATGGTCACTCCATAAATAACATCAACTGCACTCATGGTTTGTTTATTGTGGGTTACAATAATAAACTGCGAGTTGTCGCTAAATTTCTGAATCATTTGAGTAAACTTACTCACGTTGGCATCATCTAAAGGTGCATCTACCTCGTCTAAAATACAGAATGGAGCTGGTTTGATTAAATAGATGGCAAACAACATCGCTGTAGCAGTTAGCGTACGTTCTCCTCCACTTAATTGACTAATGGAAGATGGTTTTTTACCTTTAGGGCGAGCTACTATTTCTACAGCAGTTTCTGCTAAATTATCAGGATCTACCAATATTAAATCACATGAATCTTCTTCTGTGAACAATGCCTTAAATACTTTTTGGAAGTTTTCCCTAGCTTGGTTATAAGTTTCTAAGAAAGCTTTATTGGCAGTTGCTTCTACTTCCTGAATGGTTAACATTAAACTTTCCTTAGCGGTCACTAAATCATTTTTTTGATCTAAGATAAAGTCATAACGCTTTTTCATCTCGGTATACGCTTCTATGGCAGTTGGATTTACTTCACCCATATTTTCCAAACGCTTCTTCATCCTATCCGCACTTGCTTGTAATTCTTCTAAAGTAATTTCTGTAGTTCTGCCATCTTCTAAGATTTCTTCCAACTCTACTTTAAATTCAACATTCAATCGCTCTTTCATTCCAGACAACTGTAATTTTAAATTATTCAGCTTGTCTTTTATTTCATTAATAATTTGATCTACTAATTCTTTTGACTTAATCTGCAATCTTAAAGCACTTTCCTTCTCCTGTAAATTATTTCTTAAATTATAATAGGATTGATCGGCTTCATTCAATTTCGATTCCTCTTCCTCCTTATTCTTAATCAAATTCACTAGCTCTAATTCTAGTTGAGCCAATTGTTCTTTACTTTCAACTATGGCTGCACTTGCTTCTGTTAACTGAGTGCTATTGGCTTGAATTTGCGCATGCAGATCATTCAATTGATTTTCTTTAAATAGCACTTCTTGTTGTAAAGCTTCAATTTTACTATGCTGTTTGGTTAATTGCAAATTCATTTCATTGAATTCGCCAGAAGCCAAATGATAGGCTTGCTCGGCTGCTTGATAAGCCAATTCAATATCACTTAATTGAGCTTGTGTGCTATGCAAGGAAATATTCAAAGCCTCTAAAGCAATTCTTGTATCTGCAATGGCGGCATGCTCCTCGTTCATCTTATTAGAGAACTCCTCTAATTTAGCTATGGCCGAAGTTTGTGCTGCATGTAAGTTTTCCAGTCTATTTTTATTCGCAAAAACTTCATTGATTAAAGTATTTACAGATTGTTCGGTAGAACGAATTTCATTTTCCTTTAATAACTCATTAAACTGTAAAACCGAATTATGTTGATTTTGAATAGTATCCTTTAATTCATTCACTACTTTTTCTTGCGCTTGTATGTCTTCTAATAATTTCTCTAAGTTTTTAGCACGTCCGATTTTCTTACCCTCAAATAGGCCTACGCTTCCCCCCGTTAAAGTATATTTTCCTCTAACATACTTTCCGGTTTTTTCTAAAATGATGCCAGCGTAATTACTTTCTAAGGCTTGTTCGTTTTCCGCTATAAATACATTGCCTAGTAAATGATTGGCCAATGCACTGTATTTAGCATCCACTTCAATGACAGATAGTGCTGCAATCGTATTGGCAGGTGCCGATTCTGCTTTAGCACCATTTAACTGATCTAATAAGAAGAAATTAGCTTTTCCTTTTTTATTATCATCCAATAATTGAATGGCTTGCATTCCTTCTTTTAAATTATTAACAACATAATAATTTAAATAAGGCTCTAATACATTTTCAACAGCCGTACGATAAGCTTCTTGTACATACAAAATATCTGACAAAATAGGCGCTTCATGATTCCAACCAGTATTCTTGTGTAAGAATTTTACACTCTCAGGGTAGCCTTCCATATTATCCACCAAACTCTTTAATAAATCATATTCATTCTTCTTGGCATCCAATTTTCTAGTTTGATCGGCCAATTCAGATCTTAATATTTCTAATTGTTCTTGGGTTTCAAAAATACTCGCTCTTGCTTTTTCATGTTGAATTTGCAAAGCAGCTAAATGTTCTTTCCCATTGGTTAGCTCAATTTCCTTGGCTGCTAATTGTTGCGTTAAATCTTGTATTTGTCCAACTCTATGCCCTTGCTCTTCTTCTAATTGTTGATGACTTCTTTGTACGTTTTGAATAGAAGTATCTGATACCGCTACTTTCTTTTCTGCATCAAATTGATTTCTTTGTATTTGCTGATATTGTTGACGCAATTGGTCTAATACCAATCTTTGATCATCAAATTGAGTTCTCTTATTGGTTAATTCGGCTTGTGATTGATCTACTCTCAATTTAAAGTCTTGGTATATCTTTTCCTCATCAATCACTTGCAATTTGGTATATTCAATAGAATCTCCAATTGTTTTTAATTGTCCTTCTGCTCTTAATAAAAACTCTTGTAAATTAGCTTCTTTGTCGTTTAAATAATCTAAACGCTGTGCAGCTAAATTTTTATCATTTTCTTTGGTGCGTAGTAATTGTAATTTATCATTGAACTCATGTTGCATGGCTTGCAAATGCTTTTCCTTTTCAATAAATACAACTCGCTCTTGTTCCAAAGAGGCTTCTTCTAATGCAATGGACGCTTCTAATTGAAACTTTTTATTGGTCTGCTCCTCTTGCTGATCATTTAGTTCTTTATAGCTGATGTTAAAACCCTCTAATGAGGCTTTAGCCAACTCAATAGCTGTGTCTTTGTAATCTTTTTTGATTTCAAAATACTTCTCTGCTTTCTTAGCTTGATTCTCTAATGTTTTAAGTTGATTGTTAATTTCAAATAACAAATCTTCAATACGTGCTAAATCTTGCTCCGTGGCATCTAATTTATTCTTGGCTTCTTTTTTTCTTGTTTTATAGATAGTGATCCCTGCAGCTTGTTCTAACATTCTGCGACGACTATTGTCTTTATCTTTAATAATATCATCCACCATGCTTAATTCTATAATGGCATAACTATCGGTACTAACCCCCGTATCTAAAAATAAATTGTGGATGTCTTTCAAACGACAAGCCACGTCATTTAATCTATATTCACTTTCGCCATTTTTATAAAAACGACGTGTAACGGTAATCGTACTAAATTCTGTTGGCAATAAGTTTTTTGTATTTTCAAAAGTAAGGCTCACTTCGGCCATACTACTTGCACTTCTTGTTTTACTACCATTGAACACCAAGGAGTCTAAATTTTCACTACGTAAGGCAGAAATTTTTTGCTCTCCTATTACCCATCTAATACTATCAATGATATTACTTTTACCACATCCATTTGGCCCAATAATGCCAGTTATCCCCTCGTCAAAACTTACAATTGTTTTGTCAGCAAAGCTCTTGAACCCTTTGATTTCTAATGACTTTAGTCTCACTTTTATTTCTACTTTTTATGTCTGCGAACATAAGAAAAAGAGCCAAGAATCAAGAAAAAAATGGCGTTTTGTGTACAATTAGTGGAGAAAATTAAACCCCCTCTTTTAACCTTCCGCCGGCGGTTGTAAGGGTTCGAGAGGGAAACTTACCAACCACCATAAAATCGTGGGTGGCCATCAAAATGGCTGTGCCATCTGCTTTGGCAATTTGAAATAATAATTGCATAATTTCATCACTTGTTTCGGGGTCTAAACTTCCCGTAGGCTCATCTGCTAGTATTAATTTAGGGGAATTTAATAAAGCCCTTGCTATATCTACTCTTTGTTGTTCTCCACCACTCATTTCATAGGTCATTTTAAACCCTTTGTTCTGTAACCCTACCTTGGTGAGTACATCATCTA
>CAMBEQ010000018.1 GCA_945865545.1 Sediminibacterium ginsengisoli
TATACTGGTGCTGCTGATGTGGCAGCGCATACGGGGGATCAAGGTTATCTAACTGCCATGCGAAGAGTATGGGAGGATGTAGTATTTAGAAATATGTATATAACTGGAGGTATAGGCTCTGCAGGAAGCAATGAAGGTTTTTCACAAGACTATGATTTACCTAATGAGCAAGCTTATTGTGAAACCTGTGCTTCGGTGGGGATGGTATTTTGGAACCAAAGAATGAATAGTTTAACAGGCAGCGCAGAATATATTGATGTTTTAGAAAGAAGCTTGTATAATGGAGCGTTGGATGGTTTGTCTTTAAGTGGAGATCGGTTTTTTTATGGAAATCCTTTGGCCTCTTCTGGAAAAAATGCAAGAAAAGAATGGTTTGGTACTGCTTGTTGTCCCTCCAATATTGCCAGGCTTATTGCATCATTGGGCAATTATATTTATGGCTATACTTATGGTAAAATATATGTGAATTTATTTGTAGGAAGTAATACAACTTTCAAAGTGGCCAATGGAGATTTGCAATTTACAATGGCTACAAATTATCCTTGGGAAGGTTCTATGAAATGTACTTTGAATATGAAGAAGAAAATAAATATTCCTATTGCATTTAGAATACCAGGTTGGGCAAATGGAATAGTTGCCCCTGGTAATTTATACCAATTTGAAAATACTTCTGTAATAACAAAACCTATATTATTACTAAATGGAAAAGAAGTAGCCTATCAAATAGAAAATGGGTATGCTATTATTGCACAAGAATGGAAAAATAATGATGTAGTAGAGTATCAATTACCCATGACAATTAATAAAATTAAAGCAAGAGATGAATTATTGCAGGACAATGGGCGTGTAGCACTTCAAAGAGGACCCATTGTATATTGTATAGAAGGGGCAGATAATAATGGTAAAGCTTGGAATATCATAGCACCTCAATCAATAAATTTTACTGCTGAAAACTTTTCAATACTGGACGAGAAAGTAGTAAGTTTAGTCGCTAATTTACCTGTTATCCAAATTAATGACGATGGCTTATCTGCACAAACAATAGTACAGAAAGTTAGAGCTATTCCATATTATACATGGTGTAATAGAGGTAGTAATGCGATGCAGGTTTGGTTACCCACCACTTTGAAAAATGAAAAGTTAAACTATTAAAGGTTAAACTTAACTTAATTAATTTCTAACTCTTCTTTACTTAGAAACTTAGGAAAAGGTTTATGTGGATCTGCTTGGTACCAAAATACGACCGAACTAATGTCTGATTTTTGTGCCAAGTATTTTCCATTGTCTCTCCAGCCTAAATCTTGAATGGTCACTTTTAAGTTTTTGTCAAATCGAATGGGATCCATAATATGCCAGCGATACATTCCAAAACGATGTTGTGATTTATAAGTGCCATCTGGCCTAATCACTTGGTGTAGTCCTGTATAAGGGTTTGAAAATTCTATGTACTTATTAGCAATCTCAAAATCATAAGACCCACAGAAATAATCTTCCGTGCCTGTTCCATTGATGGTTGGAAACTGGGTATCCCCATCTAAAAAGAATTTAATTTCTCCTTCCCCCCACCAGCCATTGTTTTTCACCCCCCAAGCCATATATACACCAACATATTGTCCCTTGCCTTCAATTCCATCTACAATGGTGTAGTTGGAGCCATTGGTTGGATATTCATGTCTAAATTGAGCATGGAAATAAGCAGCATCAGAAGGTACTTCCGTTAAGGTATAATCTACTTGATAAAATAAAGTCATGGCATCTTTTTCATTGATGTTTTCCATGGTAATTTTACACTTTTTTCTAAAAGGCATTGGCCAATAACAATTAAAAGCACTACCTGGATTTACCGTAACCGCTAATGAATTAATAGGAGCGTATACATTCCATCCCATTCCAAAAAAATCTCCAATAGGCGATTCCACAGAGGGTTCTTTTTCATCATCCCAATAAATACGTATAATAGTATAACGCCAATTACCGGTGGGGGTCATCCAAATATGTTGAATGGCACCAGGCCCTTCCATTTCGGCTATAGTAATGGTTTCACCAGCAGCAATTTTAATATAAGGGTTCACCTTCCAACCCTGACCTAAGTCTGCAGCATTTCGAGCTGCATTGGCTTTATTTTTAATTGAAGCGTCTTCTAATTTAGCCATTCCTCCTTTACCTTTTTCCCCAGTAAAATTCTCAGGACTAATTGATCTTGTTTTAGCAGGGGACAATCTGAAGAGATTCCCTAAATTCATATCAAGGCCATTAAAAGAGCTTTGAGCAAATAGGGTGGCATGGGTAAATGCAAGCATGATTGTCAATACAAAAAAACGTTTCATAGCGGTAGGTTTAATATACCCAAATTAGATTAAATAGTTTAGAAATAGTAACAAAAAACAGAAAGGAGGCAAAATAAATTAGTTATATTTAGTTTTAGAATGTAAGTATCAGTTAATTAAACAGTTAAGAATGAAAAATATAGTTTCCTTTATTTTGACAGCCATTATAATAAGTATTTCCTATGATGGAAATGCACAAGTAAGTAAAGCACCAGCTTATCCCTTAATAACCCATAACCCGTATTTTAGTATTTGGTCTTTTTCAGATCAATTAAATGAGTCTACTACAAAACATTGGACGGGTAAACCCAATTCAATACTTGGTTTAATAAAAGTAGATGGCAAAGTATATCGTTTTTTAGGAATGGAAGACACTCTAAATACATTATCCATTCAGCTTGCGAAACAAGAATCTATTGATATGAGTGCCACTGAAACTAAATATGTATTCACATGTGGAGGTGTTCAATTAAGCCTAAGTTTTACTTCTCCTTTAATCATTAATGATTTGTCTATCTTATCAAGACCAGTCACTTATATTAGCATGAGGACAAAATCTATAGATGGTAAAAAACATCAAACTAGTTTATTAGTAGGGGTATCCTCCTTATTGGCAGCGAATACTTCTCAACAAGAAATGAAAGCTAACGCCTATACATCTAACCAATTGAATATTTTAAAAGTAGGAACTGTAGAACAACCTATTTTACAAAAAACTGGAGATAATTTAAGAATAGATTGGGGTTATGCTTATATCGCAGCCAATAAGAATACATCTGTACAAACTATTGCCAATATTTTTGATGTTGCCAATGCATTGGGAAGTTCAGCAAATGTCTCTGCAAAAAACACAACGGAAGTGAAAGGTAAAAATTTATTTTTAAACACTTTATTTAAAGAGGAAACAATAGACGAACAAGAAAAGAATCATTTATTATTGGTCGGCTATGATGAATTATATGCAATACAGTACTTCAAAGAAAATTTAAAGCCTTGGTGGAAATTAGATCCTACTATGACCATGGATAAACTATTACAATTAGCCAATACACAATACAATGAAGTGATTCAAAAATGTAAGCAAATTGATAAAATAATTTACAATGATGCCCTTTCAGCTGGCGGCGAAAATTATGCAAAACTTTGTATTACTGCTTATAGACAAGCCATATCCGCACATAATTTAGTTAAGAGTAAACAAAATGGTGAATTACTCTTTTTATCTAAAGAAAATTTTAGCAATGGCAGTATTAATACCGTGGATGTTACTTATCCAAGTGCGCCTCTGTTTTTAGCCTATAATCCAGCGCTTATGAAAGGAATGTTAAATGGTATATTTTATTTCAGTGAAAAAAGTGGATTGTATAAACAACCTTATGCAGCGCACGATTTAGGCACCTATCCCATAGCCAATGGTCAAACTTATCCTGAAGGCATGCCGGTAGAAGAGTCGGGGAATATGACCATTTTAGCTGGAGCCATTGCAAAAGCAACTGGCAATGCGAATTATGCTAAAGCACATTGGGCAACCCTTACACAATGGGTACAATTTTTAGAAAAAGAAGGATTGGATCCTGTGAATCAATTATGTACAGATGACTTTGCTGGTCATTTAGCCCGCAATGCTAATTTGGCAATAAAAGCAATAGTGGGGATACGTTGTTATGCGATGTTGGCAGAACAATTAGGAAAAAAAGATATAGCTAGCAAGTATATAAAAATTGCTAATGAAATGGCTATTAAATGGCAGGACTTAGCCAATGCGGGCGATCATTATGCCTTAACCTATAATGATAAAAATACTTGGAGTCAAAAATACAATATGGTTTGGGATAAACTTTTTGGATTTAATTTATTCCCTCAAAAAGTATACGATAAAGAAGTAGCTTATTATTTAACCAAACAAAATGAATTTGGTTTACCATTAGATAGTCGTAAAACTTATACAAAGTCCGATTGGATTGCTTGGACTGCTACCTTAACAAATAATCAAGCCGATTTTGACAAATTAATTAATCCTGTATATAAATTTTCAACCAATACGCCAACCAGAGTTCCATTGAGTGATTGGCATGAAACGACCAATGGCAAACAAATTGGTTTTCAAGCTAGAAGTGTAGTAGGGGGATACTCCATTAAAGTATTACAGGAAAAATGGAATAGTGCGCAGGCGACCATTCCTGTAAAAGGCAATGGGTATTATTCTGGAAAAAAAAAGTCCAACTAAAAGAAGAGGAGGAGGAAATAATTCAGAAAACACTTGAAAGCAAACAGGAAAGTTTAAAAATTTATTTTTATCCTCAACAAAAAGGAGAAATTCAAATTCATTTAAACATTAAACCCATTGCTACAGCTTCTTCTTTTGTAATTAGCATAGATGGCTCAAATCAATGGAATGAAATAAATATTCCGGCGCATTCCCTAAATACGAGCATCCCAGTAGGTAAATATTTTATTCCTTCTGCTTCTTATCATTATATAAAAGTAAAGGGTAATAACAAAATTAGTGAAGCCTATCCAGAAATTGAATCCTTGCAAATAGATGCAATTACTCCCAATGAAATCAAGTATAATAAAAGTGTTTATTTAGCAGCACCTTCTACCCATTTACGCTATATAGTACCTGGAGATAGTGTAGTGAAATGGTTCTATACTGAAGTCATGGTTCCTAAGGAAGTAGAAAATTCTATTCATGCTTATTATGAGACCAATGGATTCCATAGTGGTTATGGCGGTATTCAAATAAATAATGAAAAAGAAAGAAGGTTTATTTTTTCCGTTTGGAGTTTATATAAAACTGATAATCCTAAAGAAATTCCTTCAGCATATGCAGTCAATTTAAAAGCCAAAGGAAATCAAGTTTCTTCAGGTGATTTTGGCAATGAAGGATCAGGTGGGCATAGCCATTTAGTATTTCCTTGGAAAGTGAATCAAACCTATCGATTTTTAACTGGCATTACTTCTATGGCTGGAGACAGCGCAACTTATATTGGTTATTATGCAACCCCAGAGGATAATTATACATGGCATTTATTATCAGAATGGACACAAAACAAAACAGATACCAAAACCGGTTTCAAACATTTGTATTCATTTGTAGAAAATTTTGGTAACAATGGGGATGATTATTTTAAAGCCTATTATGGGAATCAATGGATTCTAACTCCATCAGGCAATTGGGTTGAACTGAATCAAGCCAAATTTACTACAACTGCTCATCCCCGAAAACATCAACGATATGATTATGGAGCAGGAGTAGAAGGAAATTTATTTTATATGTATTCCGGAGGGTTTACACATTTAAAGAATATAGATGCAGGGGATGTAATTACAAGAAAATTAAATGGGAAGCGTCCCGTTATTGATTTTTCTTCCTTGAAGAAATAATAGGTTCAAATGGCCCATATTTATGTTGAATCTCAGAAAATGAATCTGAATAAGGACCAAAGGGGTAGTCGATAGGTTTAGATGACAATACTGGCCAATCTTTAGATTTGTCTTTGGTAGGTCTAGGTTGAGAATTGATGAATGCTGCCACATCCCAGGAAGCTTGATTGGTTAATGTGGGCGTATGATAATTAATGCCATTGGGCATATTATTTTTGATAAAACCTGCTAATTTAGAAATTTGAAACAATCCTGCCGCATCGTTATAACTATGCTTACCCCATACTGGCGGATAGGTATACATTTTTTCAGTACTATCTAATACGCCCTCCCCATTTACTCCATGACATTTTTGACAATTTTGTATATAAACAATCTTCCCCTGTTTAGGGTTGGCTGAAGAAGATAAATAAGGTAATATTTCTATGCCAGAACCATTTACTTTTTTCCCTTTTGGTACCTCAGAACCCAGCCATACTATATAAGCATAAATGGCTTTCATTTCTTTTGAACCAGTATCCAAAGCGTTCCCATTTAAACTACGTTCCATACAATCATTTACTCTTTTATATATAGTTTCTATACTGCCCGATCTATCTCTAAATTTTGGATAAGTAGAAAAAACAGATCCATAATTTAATCCCCAAGGTTTAGTACCCGCTTCTAAATGACAATTTTGGCAGTTCATTCCATTGGTAGTATGTTGAACGGTACCTTTTGGCCCCAGGTAGAGCGCAGTATGAGCGATTAACTCATAACCATATTGAATTAATTCCCCATTTTTATTAGTGTATGTTGGAATTTGAAAATGGGAAGGCCCCACCCAGGTAGTTAATTTTTCAGAAACGTTAACTGTTATTCTATGATCACTATTTTTCACATTAAAGAAAAATCGATAAAGTGAAATAATAACAATGACTATCAAAAATACAAGTAATACTTTCTTAAACATATGAATGGATGAATGAGAATAGGTTTTTTTAAATTAATTAACCCCAGCTTTTAAATAGCTCCAGCCAGCTTCTTGTTTAATAACCACTTCAGCCACTCCAGAAGGAACAGTAGTAGCTTCTATTACTAAATCGGCTTTTAGTATATGGTATTTTCTCATAGAGTTTTCACAGGCTATAAAACTAACTCCTGTTTTGGCAAGTTCAGTAATATCTTTGGCCATAGGGGTTTTACTGGCTACTAATAAGTTTAAAGCTAATCCATGAATTACTACTTCTACGTTTAAATGTGCTGGCCATATCTTTTGTAAATTTTTTATATTACCCATGGTGGCATTCCATGCAAGGGTGTCTGCGGTATTTAATTGAATAACAATTTTGTGTTCTGTAGATTGAGCAGTATTAGTAGTTTGTGCATTTAGCATGCTAGAAAATAATAGGAAGCAAATAAATAGTAAAACCAAATTGTTGTTTTTCATAAAGTTTAATTTAAAAATATTTTAGAGCTAAAGGGAAATTTGTTGGTTGTAAAAATTTAAAAATTCAATATAATCTTTTATATTTTTTAATTTATTTTTTTTCTTTTTGAATTCTTCAATAATTAATTTATTAGGCAAAAGTGCATATAATTCTAACTGATCCAATTTTCTTAGCTTTTCAATACTAGTAGGGGTATATTTTAAATAATAAAAAGTATTTTCAGAAAAAGCATTTATTTTAATGGTACCAAATAAAGAATCTTTTCTAATAACCGTATTTACATTTTGTTTTAATAATTGAACTTTACCTTCATTTAAAACCTGAACAAATTGATGTGGTCTTAAAATATTTTTAGAATCGGTAAATCCTTTTTCTAAGTTTACTTCTTTTAGACCCTCGACGCTATCCAATAGGAGGGTTACTCTTTTTAACACTTCTTTATTAGCCACCAATTCAGTTTCTTTTTCGTCTAAAAAATGTATTTGATCTGAATAGGAATTGTATTTTACCATGATGGTTGCAATAGGATGCAATCCAATATCATAAAGAATGGCTTTACGCCAATCCCCCAATAGAAAAGGAGTACCAGAAATATCCGAATACCTCATCCCTTTAGTCAATCCATCTACATCATAGGCACCAAAAGGGTCAATATTGTAAGCTATATTAGCTGTTTTGAAATTAGACATTTCAGCGTTACTAGTATTCCCAGAGGCACTTTGACTGTGTAAATTGATAAAAATCAACAGAAAAAATGTCAAAGAAATTACATTTTTCATAACTTGTTATTGTATCTATAAATATATCGATTTTTTTAGTAAAATGAATACCCAATAGGTAGTAATTTTTACAATAAATTATTAAACATCAAAAATGATGAAACTAAAATTTGCTATCCTTACTTCTTTATGTATGCTGTTATTTTTATTCAGCAATAACAATGTTTTAATTGCTCAAAAAAATAGCAATCATTACAAATCTTTAGTTGAACTATTTACACAATGGCGCAGTTTTGAACAGCCTCCTTTATTAAATGGAGCTCCAGATTATACAGTGGCTAGCTTTAATCGCCGTCAACCTGTTTTCTTACAACTTAAAAAAAAATTATTAGCTATTGATACAGTTGGTTGGTCAATTAAAGAAAAAGTAGATTGGCGTATTATTTGGGCAGAAATGAATGGGTATGACTTTAACGTTCGTATTCTAAAACCTTGGCAAAGAGATCCTGCTTTTTATAAATCTATATATACTGAAAGGTCTGATGTACCTGCTCATGAAGGGCCTACCCATCATATGGTTACAGATGTTTGGAAATATAATTTTCCTTTAACGGCAACCAATAGAAAAGCATTCATGAGTAGTTTAAATGGAATAGCAGCTTTAAATAATCAAGCCAAAATAAATTTAACGGGAAATGCTAAAGAATTATGGATAGCAGGTATAAGAGACATTCGAACACAAAGCGATGATCTTGCTGAAATTATGACCAAGCCTGGTTGCGCAGCTGATACAGAATTAACACAATTATTAAAAGAAAGTATCTCTTCCACCAACGATTTAGTAGAATGGCTAGAAAAACAAAGTGTTAAAAAAACTGGCGCTTCTGGTATTGGAAAAGAAAATTACAATTGGTATCAAAAAAATGTTCATTTGGTTCCTTTAACCTGGGACGATCAGGTATTATTGTTAAAACGTGAATTAACTCGTTCTTGGGCTGCATTAAAAATGGAAGAGCATAGAAATCGTAAATTACCCTTATTAGAATTGGCTAATACACCAGAAGCAAATAATATTTTAGCCGAAAAATCATTTAAAAGTTTAATCCAATTTTTAAATACACAGGAGGTACTTACCATTAAACCCTATTTTGATTCTGCTATTCGCGCTCATAAGCTAGGATTTTACCCTACGGAAAAACGTAACTTTTTTCAAATTACTGCAGCTTATGATCCAAGACCTCTTTATTCACATTTTTATCATTGGTTTGAATTAGCAAGAATGGATATAGAGCACAATCAAAATGAAATTAGACGCGCTCCTTTATTGTATAATTTATTTGATACTAGAAATGAAGGATTAGCTACCACTGTTGAAGAAACCTTTATGCAGGCTGGTTTATATGATGATAATCCAAGGGTGAAAGAAATTGTTTACATAATGTTGGCTCAAAGAGCTGCCCGTGGACTTGGTTCTTTGTATGCACATGCCAATATGCTTACTATGGAAGAAGCAGGTAAAATACATTCAAATTATACCCCAAGGGGATGGATGAAAACTGAAAAGAAATTACTTCTATTTGAACAACACTTATTTATGAGGCAACCAGGTTATGGATCCAGTTATATAGTTGGTAAATATTTATTAGAAAATGCAATAGCCGAAGTAGCAAAAAGAAATGAATTACTCAACAAAGCTTTTTCCATAAAAGATTTTTTAGATGAATTAAATGAAATAGGGTGCATTCCTGCTTCCTTAAGTGCATGGGAAATTTCAGGCATTGATATTTGGAACGAAAAATAATAATTAAGCAGCTATAGGGTTGTTGTTATTTCATCAAACACAATACCTTCTTCTGCTAAACTTTTTAGAATGAGTGTGTAAATAGAAGGGTGTGTAGGGATATGTAAGCCAGTTAAAGGTATTAATCCTTTTAAATAAGAACAAACGCTCATCGCTAAGGGTAAACCTACTGTGGTGGCCATGGCAGTATAATTGGCATCTTTACCTTTTTTTGCCATACTACTTTGAACTAAATAATGTTGACCATTAAGGGTATAATTAATTTCATGCATCATCACCACTAGGTCTTTGTCTGCAGGTTCCAATTTCCATTTGTTTTCTAATATCCATTGTAAAATACGGGCATTTGTATTTAAATGTTCGGGGATGATTGAATCGCTATTGAAACCTAAATAGTCAAATTGGGTACTAATAATGCTATTTTCAATAAATGAATCATACAAGGAACTTAATTTATTTTTTTCTAAATGATCCTGTATCCATTCTTTAATGCTGCAGTTTTTATTGAATATAATGGGGGCCTCTTCTGTCAAGCCCAATTGAACAATGGCATTCCATCCTATAAAAAAATGAGGATGCCTTAAGGTGGTTCTTACAAAATCAGTTACCCCATGTAATGCATAAGTATCAATATAGTTTAAAGAATTCCTGTTGGGGTAATAGGAGTATATCCCATGAGGAACTACTATACTTTGGGCTTTTTCAAATAAATTGGAATAAGGCACTGTTTTATTTTTGCCATTCTCAACATAAAGGGCTCCTGCTTTTCCGGCAAGGACTATATTATTTGCATTCCAACTTATTTTGTAATGCCAAGGATTATTATCCGACTCGGGGGCTACTAATCCACCACAATGCGATTTAAAACCAGTAATCTCGCCTCCATTTGCTTTTATTTTATCAATGAGCTCCATGGCACTCATGTGGTCAATACCAGGATCTAATCCCATTTCACATAGGAATAAGAGTTCTTTAGTTTTAATTTCGGATGCTAAGGAAAGCATGTTTTCATCCACATAGGAAGCGGTAAATAGTGATTTGGAGTAGTGTAAACAATCTTTAGCAACTAAAAAATGTAAGGTGGGGGGTAACATAGAAACCACCACAGTGGCCTTTTGAATAAGGGCTTGCCTTTCTGCAGCTGTATTGATATCAACACCTACTGCATGGCCATTAGGCGCTTGATTCCATTTTGATTCAGCTACTTTATTATCTCCATCTGCCAATACAATATACCAGTTGTTTTCAACGGCTTTCTTTTGTAAATACTCAATTAAAACAGTGGCCGATTTACCCGCCCCAATAATTAGAATTTCTGTAGGCATTTTTGTAAGTATAAGTCCTTAATAATCCGAGCTTTAAAGTTAGCATTTATTACCCACAACTGTGGATAAATGAAGCTAAAAATTAGGCCTTAAAAATAGCAAAAAAGGGCTTGAAAAGGTATCTTCGTAAATCATCATTTTGGATCTAAAAAAACACCAATTATTGATGAAAAGAAATAACAACTTATGGAAGATAATATCAACGAAAATTTAGGAACAGAAGCAACTCAAGACAATGATCGTGTCATAAGAGTGAATATTGAAGAGCAAATGAAAACATCCTACATAGATTATTCTATGTCAGTGATAGTGGGTCGAGCTTTACCTGATGTACGTGATGGTTTTAAACCAGTTCATCGCAGGGTTTTGTATGCCATGAGCGAATTGGGCAACAACAGTAATAAAGCCTATAAAAAATCGGCTCGTATTGTGGGGGAAGTGATGGGTAAATTTCACCCCCATGGTGATAGTGCAATTTATGATACATTGGTGCGTATGGCACAGGAATGGACCATGCGTTATAAATTAGTTGATGGGCAAGGTAATTTTGGAAACCAAGATGGGGATCCACCAGCTGCAATGCGTTATACAGAAGCTAGATTGCAAAAAATTTCGGAAGCGATGTTGGATGATTTGGAAAAAGACACCGTTGATTTCCAATTAAATTTTGATGATAGTTTAGAAGAACCTTCTGTATTACCTACACGTATTCCTCAATTATTAGTCAATGGATCTTCAGGTATTGCGGTGGGGATGGCTACCAATATGTTGCCACATAATTTGAATGAAGTAGTAGATGGTTGTATTGCTTATATCGATAATAATGCCATTACAGTAGAAGAATTGATGCAATATGTGAAAGCACCTGATTTCCCAACTGGGGGTGTGATTTATGGAATGGAAGGGGTGAGGCAAGGTTTAATGACAGGTCGTGGTAGAGTAGTCTTACGCGGTAAATGTAATGTTGAAACCAAAGCCAATGGCCGTGAATTAATCGTAATCAATGAAATTCCTTACCAAGTTAACAGAGATAATTTAACTGATCGTATTGGTCAGTTAGTAGTAGATAAAACGATTGATGGCATTACCCACGTGAATAACGAAAGTAACAAACGCGAAGGAACTCGTATAGTAATTGAACTTCGTAAAGATGCTGTGGCACAAGTGATCATCAATCAATTATTTAAGTTTACCGAATTACAAACTAGTTACGGTATTAATAATGTGGCTTTAAGCAAAGGCCGTCCTAAAATTTTAAACTTACGCGATTTAGTTAGTGAGTTTATTGAATTTAGAATGGAAGTGGTAATACGTCGTGCTAAGTTTGAATTAAGAAAAGCACAAGAGCGTGCGCATATTTTAGAAGGTTATTTAATTGCCTTGGATCATTTGGATGAAGTGATTCGTTTAATTAGAAACTCTGCCAATCCAGAAGCAGCAAAAGAAAGTTTAATGACAGCAGGTTGGGGAATCTCTGATATCCAAGCCAAAGCCATTTTGGAATTAAGGTTGCAACGTTTGACTGGTATGGAGCGCGAGAAAATTAAAGAAGAGTTTGAACATTTAATGCAAATTATTAAATCATTGAATGAATTATTAGGAAGTGAGCATTTGCGTTTTGAATTAATTAAAACCGAATTATTAGAGGTAAAAGAAAAATTTGGCGACGAGCGTAAAACAGAAATTCAATATTTGGCAGATGAAATGAAATTGGAAGACTTAATTGAAGAAGAAGATGTAGTAATTACCATTTCTCATTTAGGATATATTAAAAGAACAGCCGTTTCCGAATACCGTCAACAAAAAAGAGGTGGTCGTGGTGCAATGGGTACCAAAACAAGAGACGAGGATTTTGTAGAGCATTTATTTATTGCTTCTACACACGATACTATGTTGTTCTTCACAGAAAAAGGTAGATGCTTCTGGTTAAGAGTGTACGAAATACCTGAAGGGGAAAAAACAAGTAAAGGCCGTGCGGTACAGAACTTAATTCAAATTCCACCGGACGATAAAGTAAAAGCCATTATTGAAGTACGTAAATTAGATGATAAAGAATATGTACAAAATCACTTTATTATTTTATGTACTAAGCGTGGTATTATTAAAAAGACTTGTTTAGAAGATTTCAGTCGTCCAAGAGTAAGTGGTGTTAATGCCATTACTATTAATGAAGGCGATGAATTATTAGCGGCTCGTTTAACCGATGGAAACAATGAAGTAATGATGGCCGTGAAATCGGGTAGGGCTATTCGTTTCCCTGAGGAAAAAGTGCGTCCAACTGGTCGAGGTGCCATTGGAGTTGCCGGTATAGAAGTAGATAACGAAAATGACGAAGTGGTAGGTTTGGTTTGTGTCCATAAAGAGGACAAAGAACGAACCATATTAGTAGTAAGCCAACAAGGTTTTGGCAAAAGAACTGCTATTGAGGAATATAGAATTACCAACCGTGGTGGTAAAGGAGTTAAAACTATTAATGTTACCGAGAAGACGGGTAGCTTAGTGGGTATCATGGATGTGTTAGAAAAAGAAGATTTGATCATTACTTGTAAATCTGGGGTGACCATCAGAACTAGAATTACAGATATTCGCGAAGCGGGTCGTGCCACTCAAGGAGTAACATTAATTCGATTAGATGAGGGTGATGAAATTGCAGCTACTTCAAAAATTGAAGAGCAAGATGAATCTGGAGCAGAAATGGATGAAACCAATGGCATAGATCCTGCCTCTGCTTCTTCAACAGAGGCACCCGATGCAACAACAACAGATCCTTCACCTGAAAATCCAGTGGTTGACTAAAATCTAAACCAGTTTTAAATCAGTTAAATAATATAACTTTAACAGCAATAATTCATAATTAAAAAGAAAAATATGAAAAAAATAATCGGGTTTTTAGCCATTTTAATTTCCTATCAAAGTGTACAAGCCCAAGAATTTGAAAAAGTAAAAAATAATATTCTAATAACTAAGTATGAAAGTGCTAAAACAGAATATGAAAAAATACTTACTAAAAAACCAACATTAAAAAATACTGCAGAAGCATTTTATTGGAAATCACGTGTATTTAGCGGAATTAATAAAGATTCAGTCCTAGTTAAAAAATTTCCTGATGCATATGATCAAATTAAGAGTTCTTTAGCAGAATATGTAAAAGCAGATCTCACTCTTGCCATTGCGAAAGAAAACGGACAGGATCCTTTTTTTGATGTATACATTAAAAGTTTTAAAGATGGGGTAGGCGGATTCAATACTAAAAACTGGAAAGTGGCATCCGATAATTTTGATCAAGCTGTTATTTACAGTGATATTGTTTTTGCTAATGGATGGGCATCTTCAAAACAAAAATTTGATACCACTTCACTTATGTATGCTGGTTATTCTAATCAAAACGCGGGTAATGTGGAGGCAGCGATTTTTTATTATAAAAGGTTAATTGACAGTAAAATTAATTCACCAGAATATATAGATCTATATCGCTATTTATTAATGCAATTTACAACGAAGAAAGATAAAGCATCATTTGATACTTATTTTAAATTATCAGAAGAAGCGTATCCTAAAGAATCATGGTTTGATTATAAGTCTGAGTACATCGAAAAAAACTTGAGTATGGAGGAAAAAGTGAAGATGTATGATGAATTTGCTGCTGCTGGCAAAATGACAGAAATGGAATTGCAAATGTTTGGCGATATGTTTATGACTGGCAGAAATGCAGAAGGTATAAGTGCTGAAAGCAGTGAAAATTACATTTTAAAGGCAGCAGATGCTTATAAAAAAGCTTTTGGCATGAACAACAAAAATTATGCAGCAGCATTTAATGTGGGCATAAGTTATTATAATCAGTATTCCACATTAGATGTAAAGTACAATGATAATATTCGTGCTTTGCAAAATTTGAATTCCAATAAACCTGCACCTTCAAAGGATCCAAAGAAAAAAGCTGCAATGGATGCGCAGTTTAAAGCTCAAGTTGATTCAATAAAAAAGCTGAATGCTAATTTAGATTTGCCTATTAAAGAAAAAGTAGACGCAGCTATTGAATGGATTGAAAAATCCTTTGATGTAATCAAGGACAAAGAAAAGTTAGACAGATCAGAGAAAGCTGTGGCTTCTAGATCAGTAGATTTCTTAGCTAATTTGTATGGATTTAAAAGAGATAAAACAAGAGGAAAGGATCAAAAAGCCTCTGATGAATTTGACGCTAAGTATAATGTTTATGATAAATTACACGATAAATATCAGTAATCTGTAGTAATACATCAAAGACCTTTAAACACAAAAGATCCCGAATCATATTCGGGATCTTTTTTTTATAGCTAAGTGTATTATTATCATTTAAGTTTTGGTCACTCACATCACGGGGATTTGACTTGTTTTAATAGGAGACCTATTTACTAAACTAAGTAAACTGTAAGTTTAGAGTATTTACAAGTTCAAGACTTTGAAAGAGTAATGATTGGTCATGAATTATGTATTTAACATAATGTTAATTATAAGCATTAATATAGCATAAAATAAGGTAAGTCCTTATAAATCAATTCTAATTGACATAGACTTGATACAGTAATATACAATATAAATAGGTGAAAGGATACCACCTCATTCATAACAATTATAAAAATATCATCTATCTAACAAGTATTACTTCTATGTATTATTCAGGTTTAATTAGTATTTTGTAAATCTAAAAAATATTAAATGGCAAACCATCTAAGTCGCAGAAAATTTGTACAAGATGCCGGAATAACTTCTATGGCAATTGGGTTAACTCCTAAGTTTATCAAGGCTCAATCTAGTGTTAAAAAAGACATTGTTCGTATAGGTATTATCGGAACTGGTTATCGTGGTCAAAGCCATTTAGAGATGCTTTGCCAACGAAAAGACACCGTTATTGTCGCTTTTGCCGACCCTGATCCTAGAATGTTGGCCGATGCCCAAAAGATACTAAAAGATGCTGGCAGACCAGCTGCTCTAGAGTTTAAAAATGGCAATGAAGACTATAAAAACCTACTTAAACGTGGAGATATGGATGCAGTTATTATTGCTACACCCTGGGAATGGCATATTCCTCAAGCCATTGAAGCCATTAATAACGGGGTAATTCCTGGGGTTGAGGTATGTGGGGCAATTAAATTGACAGATTGTTGGGATATTGTCAATGCCAGCGAAAAAGCAGGTATTCCAGTAATGTGCTTAGAGAATGTTTGTTATAGAAGAGACGTGTTAGCGGTCTATAATATGGTTAAAAAAGGACTTTTTGGTGAATTATTACATTTACAAGGTGGTTATGAGCATGATTTAAGGGGGGTTAAATTCAATAGTCCCGACTCTTCCAATAGCGCTTCTGGAGTAGAATTTGGTGCAAAAGGCTTTAGTGAAGCTGCTTGGCGTACCAATCACTCTTTATATAGAAACGGAGAATTGTATCCAACTCATGGATTGGGTCCTATTGCGATGATGACAGATATTAATAGAGGCAATCTTTTAACCAGATTATCTTCGGTAAGTACTAAAGCAAGAGGTTTACATAAATATATAGTTGAGCACCCTAAAGGTGGTGATAATCACCCTAATGCGAAATTAAATTTTAAGTTAGGAGACGTGGTTACGACCACTATTCAGACTACTAATGGAGAGACCATGTTACTTACTCACGACACCAATTCCCCTAGGCCTTATAATTTAGGTTTTAGAGTACAAGGTACCCAAGGCTTATGGCAGGACTTTAGTTCGGGTCAATTGAATGCAGGACATCTCTATATAGAAGGCGTTTCTCCCAAAGCACACCAATGGGAAAATCCAGAGGCATATTTAAAGCAACATGATCACCCATTATGGAAGAAATATGAATCTGATGCAGTTGGAGCTGGACATGGCGGTATGGACTTTTTTGTAGTGAATGCATTCATAGAATGTATTAAAAGAAATGTTCCTTTCCAATTAGATGTATATGACCTGGCTACTTGGTATGCGATCACTCCCCTTTCTGAAAAATCAATTGCTGAAAATGGACAGGTTCAAGAAATACCTGATTTTACTAGAGGCCAATGGAAAAATAGAAAACCAGATTTCGCTATGAATGAAGCTTATTAGTTTAAACTAATAAAGTTGATTGTACTTTTCTAAAAGTTGGATTTGATTCCTAGCACGCACTAAGTTTTGCCCTTCATAACTGGCGCCATAATATTGGTCGTTGTTTAAATGGTCTGTTAAAAAGCGAAGTGCTTGCATATAGATCATAAATTGACCTCCGAAAAAAAAGTGGTCCCTTTCAAAATTGGAGAGTTCTTCATGCATGAAATGTAAATACCCTTTTTGCAAAGCTGCCCACTTCAAAGGATCTACGATTACTTTATTTAAATCTTTTTCTTCTTCTGAAACAGCGCATAAACAAGTACGACACATATCGCCTACATCACTAATAAAATAGCCTGCCATAACGGTATCTAAATCTATTACGCAAATGGCTTTTTCTACTC
This sequence comes from Sediminibacterium ginsengisoli, assembly GCA_945865545.1. Classification (GTDB taxonomy): domain Bacteria; phylum Bacteroidota; class Bacteroidia; order Chitinophagales; family Chitinophagaceae; genus Sediminibacterium; species Sediminibacterium ginsengisoli_F. Next base: position 17,466 of record CAMBEQ010000018.1, read on the forward strand.
CATTTATTTTATTAAAAAGCACATTGCTAATTTTGGTATCATGATGAGTTACTCTCTTAAAGGCCTCTTTATTTTCAATAAATTGATTATAGGTAGTAACGTATTTATTGTTGGATTTTAAAAATTGAATGGCTTCCTTATTGGAGTCAATTCTTTTTGCATTTCCTTTCTGAATGGCTTCTGTAAATTGATGATACCTTAAATTTAAATCATGAAATTGAGGAAGCGTGTCTTGTAATAGTTGGACATTAAAATGCTTTAGAACTTGAGTAAACTTTGCGAATTGTTTTGCTGCTTCTTCCACTTGATGTTCATTGTCCAAAACACTTAAGGCGTAGCCTTCTAGTTTATGAAAAGCTCTAAAATAGCTACTCTCCCACTCTACTAGTGTGTTGCCGTTTTGAGTAGGTATTAAATGAGTGAATAAATATTTTTGATGATGTTGCAGCAGGTAGTCAGAAACAGCATTGATGTTGGCATCAATGGCTGCTGGATTTTTGAAAACTTTGTGATTAATAGATTGTAAAATAAATTCACCTGAATCAGTTTTAATAGAATAAGTACTATTGATTAATCCCTGATGAATGGGCTCATAACTAATTACATTCCAGCCATATAATTTGAAAATTGCTTGCATAAAATTTTTACAACTTAAAAGTACTAAAATAAGCTCATTGTTCGTATCTTGAAAATATAAAAGGAATAGTGTATGAGTATGGATAGAAGAAAATTTTTAAATTTAAGCAGTTTAGGAATTACTAGTTTTACTTTAAGTGGATTTATTCCAACTATCAATAATAAAATTGAAGTGACTCCTGTAGTGGCAGCCACTTGGGATGCTGGTTTGGCTGCTAACTTGGCTGCATGGAAAATATTGGGTGTGGGTGGAAAATCCATCGATGCGGTGGAAAATGGGGTCATGATTACAGAAGAAGAAATAAATTGTTGTGTGGGCTTAAGTGGTAATCCAGATAGAGATGGTCATGTCACCTTAGATGCCTCTATTATGGACCATGAATTTAATTGTGGTAGTGTTGCCTTTTTAGAGCGAATTAAACATCCTATTTCTGTAGCACGCCGAGTGATGGAAAAAACACCACATGTAATGTTAGTAGGCGAAGGAGCACAACAATTTGCTATTGCTGAAGGATTTACATTGGAACCGGATCAATTGTCTGATGATGCTAAAAGATCCTATGAAGCTTGGTTAAAAAAATCACAGTATAAACCTGTTATAAATATTGAACGAAAAAAGGCTTTAAGTCAGTTAGATCCATCTTTAATGGCTCCTCATAAATTAAGTAATGGAGAATGGAATCATGACACTATTGGGATGGTGGCATTAGATCGTTTTGGTAATTTAAGTGGAAGTTGCACCACGAGTGGTGCTGGCTTTAAAATGAGGGGTCGTGTGGGAGACTCTCCTGTTATTGGAGCGGGATTATATGTGGACAATGAAGTGGGCGCCGTAGTGGCTACAGGACAAGGTGAAGATGTAATAAGAGTGGCAGGTTCTAGTGCAGTAGTGGAACAAATGAGACAAGGCAAATCGCCTACGGAGGCATGTAAATTTGTGGTAGAGAGAATCAGACATATTAAAAAAGAAAAAGCGAAAGACATACAAATATGTTTTGTAGCAATGAATAAAAAAGGGGAAGTGGGTGCTTATGCATTACACAAAGGGTTTAATTATGCTGTTCATACCAATGATGGGAACAAATTATTTGAATCTTCTTCTTTAGATTAACATTTCATAGATTTAAACCAATGTCAAAAACCATTCTTGAAATAGCTGTTTTTTCGGTGCAAGCTGCATTAGAGGCTATAGAAGCGGGAGCCCATAGAATTGAATTCTGCGAAAACCCTTTAGAAGGAGGTACTACCCCATCTTATGGAAGTTTAGCCACTTTGTCCATGTTAACAGACAAACCAGTATTTCCTATTATTAGACCCAGGGGCGGCGATTTTTTATATACAGAAAATGAATTTAATAGTATGAAATCGGATGTGCTCTTGGCTAGAAAATTAAATTATTCCGGCATCGTATTAGGAATATTAAATTCGGATGGAACCATAGATACAGATAGAACAAAAAGATTAGTGGATTTGGCAATGCCTATGGAAGTCACTTTTCATCGAGCTTTTGATAGGTGTAAAGATCCTTTGCATGCATTGGAAGAGGTTATTAAAACAGGTTGTAAAAGAATTTTAACCAGTGGTCAAGTGCCCAATGCAGCCGATAATCTACCCTTATTAAAAAAACTAGTTCAACAAGCTGGTGATAGAATTATCATTATGCCAGGTAGTGGTGTGCGTGCTAATAATATTAAAGAAATAATTACTCAAACTGGGTCGATTGAATTACACAGCAGTGCTAGAAAAACAGTACCGAGTAAAATGCTTTATTTTAAAGCAACTATGCAGGAAGCATTACAATCTACAGGTGTGGATACAGCAGAAATTAAAAAAATGTTGGAGTTAATAAAAAAATAAGACCACTAATACAACATACGAACTCTAATGGTATGTTTCACTTCTTTTAAAAGTGTAATAGCCGTTTTAGATAATTTAGAATCTACATCTAAAACCACATAGCCTATTTCATCATTAGTTTTTAAATATTGCCCCACAATATTTATTTTATTTTTTGACATTACCGTATTAATGGCACTTAATACACCTGGTACATTATTGTGAATATGTAAAATACGATGTGCATGTTCTACCGGAGGCAAGCTGATACTAGGTATGGTATGAGAGCCATAAGATACACCGCGTTCTAGGTATTGATATAACTTGACACTTACGTCTTCTCCAATATTTTCTTGTGCTTCCTCTGTAGAGCCTCCAATATGCGGGGTTAAAATTACATTGGGCAATCCTTGCAATGGTGTGGTGAATTTGTCGCCATTTTTTTCAGGCTCTATGGGAAATACATCAATCGCAGCACCTGACACTTGCTTGTCTTTGATGGCTACACTTAACGCCTCTAAATCCACTACTTCTCCACGTGCGTAATTAATTAATATAGCCCCTTGTTTAAATTGTTTAATAACTGCTTTACTAATTAAATTTTTGGTTTGTTTGGTTTCCGGCACATGTACTGAAATAATATCTGAACTACTTACTAAATCTTTAATAGATTTTACGGAGCTGGCATTGCCTAAAGGAAGTTTAGTTTCAATATCATAAAACTTTATTTTCATTCCCATAGCTTCGGCCATCACACTCAATTGAGTTCCAATATTACCATATCCAATAATACCCATTGTTTTTCCTCTTAATTCAAAACTTCCTTTTGCTTCTTTATTCCAAATTCCATTATGTGCAGCGATATTTTTATCAGTGATACGACGAATTAACATAATAGATGCACCTATTACTAACTCAGCCACACTCCTTGTGTTACTATAAGGTGCATTAAACAATGCCACCCCTTTTTGTTTACAGGCTTTAATATCCACTTGATTGATACCAATACAAAAGCAGCCAATGGCTTGTAATTTTTTTGCATTGTCTAATACTTTTTTTGAAATAAATGTTTTAGATCTTATTCCCAGAATATGAACGTCTTTAATAACTTTAATCAATTCCTCCTCACTTAAGGCGCCAGCAATTTTTTTTACATCTGTATACCCCTGTTCCTTGAAATATTGCACCGCCTTATCGCTGATGTTTTCAAGAAATAAAACCTTAATTTTCTCCTTTGGGTAGCTAGTCATATCTATATTGCTCATGTAGCAAAGTTAAAAAAAATATACTGTTTGGTATTCATTAACAATAAATTAAGTGATTATAGCGTTATTTTGTTGTTATTCATTTGAATAGCCCCTCTCTAAAAACTAACAGATGATCGTACGATTTGCCTTTATTTTCTCCTTCTATTTTTTAAACTGTGCTTGTGGGACAAGTCAAGGCCCTAAATACTCAGAAAATCCTAATTTTTCATCCACTGGTTTAAGTGTTACAGATAAAGAAAAGCTAACGGCAGAAGTAAAGGCAAAATATGATATTTTATTAGGGAAAAAAGGATTTAGCGGAGAAATTGTGGTTGCAAAAAATGGGGAAATTATTTTTGAAGATTATAAAGGGTTTTCTGATTTTGGTAATAAAACCGCCATGTTGCCTGAAACCCCTATTCATTTAGCGTCCATTTCTAAAACTTTTACAGGGATGGCCATGCTGAAACTATGGGAACAGAATAAACTAGATTTAAAAGCAACTGTAACCAAATACATTCCAAATTTCCCTTACAACGATGTCACCATTGAACAATTGTTGTCACACCGAAGCGGATTGCCCGATTATAGCGTATTTATGGAATCTCATAAGTATAAAGCCATCAAAGTAAAAAATAAAAGAGGTCGTTGGGTAAAGAAAATAAAACTGATTAAGTCTGAAACACCTTTCAAAAAAGGATTGTACAATAATCAAGACGTGCTGGAATATATGGTCACTAGAAAGCCTGCACGTTTAGCTAATCCAGACCTCGTATTTAAATATTGTAATACCAATTTTGTTTTATTAGCAATTATTATAGAAAAAATTTCTGGACAAGATTATCCTACTTATATGGCAGAGCATTTATTCAAGCCTTTAAAAATGGATAATACCTTTATTTTTAGTGAAAAATCATTGGACAAATACACCCCTTCTTACAATGCAAGAATGGTTCCTTACCGTATTGAAAAGTTTGATTGTATTTATGGAGATAAGAATGTGTATAGCACTGCACGTGATATGCTTTTGTGGGACAAAGCTTTAAGGGATGGTAAATATTTAGCCCCAGCCACTTTGGAAATGGCTTATCAACCTCAAAGCCCAACCAACAAATACCATCATAACTATGGCCTAGGCTGGAGAATTTTAACAAAACCTAACGAAGAAAAGCTCGTGTATCACAATGGTTGGTGGCATGGTAATAACACCGTTTTTACCCGCTTAATCAACGAATCGGCTACTATTATCATTTTGGGCAATAAGTTCAATAAATCTATTTATAAAGGCAAAGAATTAGCATCTGTTTTCACAGGTAAAGTGGATACTACCTCATTGGTAGAGTAATGTTGAATTTTTTGCACTTTTTTTGACTTTTACCCCCTATTTTTGCAGTCCTTAATTGATAACTAAAGAATATACTTTTTTATGAACGATTGTCTATTTTATGCCGTTCCGGCTATGGGAATTGTAGGTTTACTTTATACGCTGTTGAAATTCAACTGGGTAGCTAAGCAAGATGCAGGTAATGAAAGAATGAAAGAAATTAGCACTTATATCGCAGAAGGTGCTATGGCTTTCTTAAAAGCAGAGTGGAAAATCCTAGGCTATTTTGTAGTAATTGTTGCCCTTTTATTAGGGTTTATGGCTACTAAAAATGCAGAAAGTCATTGGAGTATCGCCATTTCATTTGTCATCGGTGCTGTATTTAGTGCCACTGCTGGTTATATTGGTATGAAAGTAGCTACCAAAGCCAACGTAAGAACAGCGGAAGCGGCTAAAACTAGTTTAGCTCGTGCTTTAAAAGTTTCTTTTACAGGTGGATCTGTGATGGGCTTAGGCGTATCTGGATTGGCTGTATTAGGATTAGGTGGATTATTCTTAGTGCTAAAACAAATGTTCTATGTAAATGGGGATCCTTCAGAAATGTTAAGAACCATTGAAGTCTTAACAGGATTTTCTTTAGGAGCTGAATCAATAGCTTTATTTGCACGTGTGGGAGGCGGTATTTATACCAAAGCAGCCGACGTAGGTGCTGATTTAGTAGGTAAAGTAGAAGCTGGTATTCCGGAAGATGATCCTCGTAATCCAGCAACCATTGCGGATAACGTAGGGGATAATGTGGGTGATGTGGCAGGTATGGGTGCCGATTTATTTGGTTCTTATGTTGCAACAGTTTTAGCAACGATGGTATTAGGACAAGAAGTTACTGCAGTAGGTGGTGGTAAATTAGTAGATGCCTTTGGTGGCTTGTCTCCTATTTTATTGCCTATGATGATTGCAGGTGTAGGAATATTATTATCTATCATTGGAACTTTCTTTGTAAGAATAAGTGAAAATGCGGGTTTAAATACTGCAACCGTTCAAAAGGCATTGAACATGGGTAACTATGGTTCTATGATCTTAACAGCCATTGCTTGTTATTTCTTAGTAGCTAATATCTTACCAGAAACCATGTCATTACGTGGTATAGAATTTACAAGAGCAGGTGTTATTGGTGCCATTGCAGTTGGTTTAATAGTAGGAACTTTAATGAGTATTATAACTGAATATTATACAGCGATGGGTAAGCGTCCAGTAATGAGTATTATTAAACAATCAAGTACAGGACACGCAACCAATATTATTGGTGGTTTAGCCATTGGTATGGAATCTACATTCATGCCAATTATTGTTTTAGCAGCTGGTATTTTTGGTGCTTCTTATTGCGCAGGCTTATATGGAGTAGCGATTGCTGCTGCTGGTATGATGGCAACAACAGCTATGCAATTAGCGATTGATGCGTTTGGTCCTATTGCAGATAACGCTGGTGGTATTGCTGAAATGAGTGAGTTGCCTGCTGAAGTGCGTGAAAAAACAGATATACTAGATGCGGTGGGTAATACAACTGCTGCAAGTGGTAAAGGTTTTGCTATTGCTTCTGCTGCATTAACTTCATTAGCATTATTCGCTGCCTTCGTAGGTGTGGCGATGCCCAATAATCAACATATTGATATTTATAAAGCGGATGTTTTAGCTGCTTTATTTGTAGGTGGAATGATTCCATTTATCTTCTCTTCTTTAGCTATTCGTGCTGTAGGAGAAGCCGCCATGGCCATGGTGGAAGAAGTTCGTCGTCAGTTCCGTACTATTCCAGGAATTATGGAAGGTACTGGTAAACCAGAATATGAAAAATGTGTGGCCATTAGTACAGAAGCGTCTTTGAAAAAAATGATGTTACCTGGTGCCATTACAATCATCTCTCCTATTTTAATTGGTTTCACCATGGGCCCAGAAGCTTTAGGTGGTTTCTTAGCCGGTGCAACAGTGAGTGGTGTGTTGATGGGAATTTTCCAAAACAATGCAGGTGGTGCTTGGGACAATGCTAAAAAATCTTTTGAGAAAGGGGTTGAAATAAATGGCGAAATGTTCTATAAAAAATCTGAACCACATAAAGCATCTGTAACAGGTGATACAGTGGGTGATCCTTTTAAAGATACATCAGGCCCTTCTATGAATATCTTGATTAAATTAATGTCCATTGTTTCATTGGTGATTGCCCCTACTTTAGCGAGTTTACATAAGACAGATGCTGCTATTACCACTAAATCACAAACTGTTGAAATTTCTGTAATTAATACAGATTCTGCAGCGGGTGCTAAAGTAATCAACGATGCACATACGGTGACTATTACTGCTAATACCAAAACATTAGTACAAGCCTTACAAGAAGAAGGCATTGCTCCTATAGACAATGTAAACATTCAAATTAAAGATGGTAAGATAACAGTAAATGGAAAAGCATTGACAGAAGAACAAAATGCAAAGTTTTCTACCTATTTGAAAAAAGATAACAAGTAATCTATTGAAGGATTTAGTTTTGAAATAAATTTAAAAATCCGCTTCTTTTAAAGAGCGGATTTTTTTATGGGAGCTAAATGAATTTTAGTAGTTGATGTACTTCCTTTCCACCGCAACAAAACAACATATCTAATATACTTACATTGGGAATAAACCCAATTTTATCTTCAAATACCTGATGGTATTTAGGTAAGCTGTTACACTTTGCATAATTTTTTGGCAACCAGGGAGAAAAGTATTTTACCATGCTACGCTCCTCTTGTTGGATTGAATGATTAATGGGGATAATTTCCCAATCGGCTTTCAATTGTGCCTTAAGCCATAATTGGCATGCCTGTAAAAAATCAACTAATTTATCTTCTTGGTGGGCATACAATTCTTCAAGGCTTGGTTCGTAGAATTCAAAATAAGGAGATTTTTTATAACCTGTTCGAATGGCTTTAAGATGTTTTTCTTTCCAAGGGGTGGAATAATCCATCACAATTTCATTGAGTGGTGTTTTCTGGTCTCTACCTCCGATAATAGGGATGGTTAAATTCAAAGGCCCTTGTGAGGTATTGATAATCATTCTATTTTTAAAACTCATTTTTGTAAATGAGGATTGCACATCAAAAGCAATTTGAGGTTGTTTTAATAAGGTTTGAACAAAGTCAATAGTGCCAAAATATTGAAAATCGGTAAGGAACATGTGTTAACAAATAGTTGTGTAAATATATTTTCTCAAACCCCAAATAACTAATAATTTCAACAAAATTTTCAAATGAACTTCAATAAGTATCTCCTTGCCTGTGTTTTTTTGTTTTTAATGGCCTGTAGCGAACCCAAGCCCTTTGTTTTTAAAGGTTTAAAATCAATTAAAATTGAAAAGGTAAGTTTTGGAAAAAATATTTTTAATGCGCAATTTGAGTATCAAAATCCAAATAATTTCCAACTTAGTTTAAAAAAATTAGATTGTTCTATTTTTATCAATGATCAATTGCTTACGCAGTATACTTTAGATTCTACTTATGTAATTCCTGCTAATTCAAATTTCGAATTACCGGCAACAATGGAAATTGAACTTAGCAAACTTTTAAAAAATTCAGTAGATATTCTTTTTAATAGACCCATGAAAATTGGTGTCAAAGGAACCGCTACCATGTCAAAAGGAATGTTTACAAAAACCATCCCTATTGATTTTGAAACTACTCAAAAGTTAAATTTAAAAGACGCGCTTTAAATAAATGGAATCCTTATTGATTCCAAGTACTAGGGTTTTCTCTCCATTGCATTAAAGTTTGTTGAGTAGCTGCATCCACCTCTCCTTTCTCCACGGCTAAATCAATCAAGCTTGCATAATTGGTTAAAGAATAATAAGGAACACCGGCTGTTTTAAAAGCTTCTTCCGCCAATGCAAATCCATAATTAAATATAGAAACCATCCCTATTACTTCCAATCCAGCATTTCTTAACACCTCTACCACTTGCAAACTACTTTTTCCAGTGGAGATTAAATCTTCAATCACTAAAATTTTATTGGTTGTGGCATAGGCGCCTTCAATTTGATTCCCTAAGCCATGTTCTTTGGGTTTGGGTCTTACATAGATATAAGGAAGTTTTAATTGATCCGCCGCCATGGCACCCCAAGGAATACCCGCGGTGGCTACACCTGCCAACATATCTGCTGCTTCAAATTTTTCAAATATCACATTGCACATTTCACTTTTAATAAAATCACGCACATAGGGAAAGGACAATACTTTTCTATTGTCACAATAAATAGGACTTTTCCAGCCGCTGGCCCAGGTAAATGGATTATTTGGGCTTAATTTTACAGCACCTACTTGAAGTAGTTTTTCTGCAACGGCTTTTTGATTGGTCATAGGGATATTATCTTGCTGCAAATTTAAAGTCAAATTGCTACATTCACTTCAGGAGTTACTAAATACTATACACATTTTTATGCCAAAACAAATAATTGCTGCAGGAGGCTTGGTGACCAATCCCCAAGGACAAATATTATGGATCTTTAGACGAGGCTTTTGGGATTTACCCAAAGGTAAATTAGACGAGGGGGAAACCATTCAAACCTGTGCTCTAAGAGAAGTGCAGGAAGAGACGGGCATTAATAACCTACAATTGCATGAATTATTGAAATTTACGAATCATATTTATTTTGATAAATACTTGCAGGAAGAAGTTGTGAAAAGAACCTATTGGTTTCATATGACCATTGCTACAGCTCAAAATGGAATACCTCAAACTACAGAAGACATTGAAAAAATAGAATGGCATTCCTTAGCTACTGCCAAACATTGTTTGATGCAATCGTATCCCACTATTTTAGAAGTGATTGAAGCGTATCGATTAAAAATAAATGAGGTCCATTAATTTTTTGGAAACTATTTCAACAAACTTTTAATAACTGCTTCTGGTAAAAATGGAGAAGCGTCGCCGCCATTTCTTATAATATCTCTTACAATGGTAGATGCCACAGAAGTATATTTAGGTTCTCCTGTTAAAAAGATAGTTTCAATATGGCGATCCATTGTGCGATTGGCATCTGCAATGGTTTTCTCATATTCAAAATCGCTTACATAGCGAATGCCTCTTAAAATAAATTTAGCCCCTATCGATTGACAAAACTTAACGGTTAATCCATCGTAAATGGCCACCTCCACCTGAGGTTGATTTTTGTAAATTTCATCAAACCATTGCTTTCTTTGATCTGCAGTAAACATAGGGTCTTTAGAAGCATTGATGCCTATGCCTACTATGACTTTATCAAACAAAGGCAAGGACCTGTCTATAATATCAATATGACCTAAGGTCACAGGGTCAAAAGTTCCAGGGAATAAGCAGATTCTTTGCATGTCTAAAAGTATGAAAATTGTTAGAACTAATCAATTATGCTGGATTGGTACGCCCAGTTAATAGGTATAAGCAGGCCATTCTCACCGCTACTCCATTTTCCACTTGGTCTAATATGATAGAATGAGGGCCATTGGCTACATCGCTGTCCATTTCCACCCCACGATTAATGGGGCCTGGGTGCATGATAAGAATTTCTTTATTGAGCTTATTTAGCCTATTCATACTGATGCCATAGGCTAAGTTATATTCCCTTAAAGAGGAGAATAAAGGCTGATTTTGCCTTTCTAATTGAATTCTAAGCACATTGGCCACATCGCACCAAGCTAGGGTTTTGTCGATATTGTATTCAATTTGAATATCCATGGCTTCTTTCAAAAAGGTAGGAATGAGCGTTGGAGGGCCAGAGACCATCACTTCCGCCCCCATTTTCTTTAGTAGGTAGATATTGCTCAACGCTACCCTGCTATGCATAATATCTCCGATGATGGCCACTTTTAAACCAGCTAATTTTCCCATTTTTTCCTGCATGGAAAACGCATCTAATAAAGCTTGTGTGGGGTGTTCGTTGATCCCGTCTCCAGCGTTGATAATGGCTGCATCAATATGTTTTGCTAAGTAATGCGGGGCTCCTGAAGCGCTATGCCTCATCACCACCATATCTACTTTCATACTTAGGATATTATTGACCGTATCCAATAAGGTTTCGCCTTTGGCAGCCGATGAATTGGAGACTGTGAAATTGACTACATCTGCAGACAAGCGTTTTTCGGCTAATTCGAAGGAAATTCTGGTTCTGGTTGAATTTTCGTAAAAAAGGTTCACAATGGTGACGTCTCTTAAAGTGGGAACTTTTTTAACAGGTCTTTGTAAAACTTCTTTGAATTGAGTAGCTGTAGATAAAATAAGTTGGATATCCTCGGAATTGAGGTCCTTGATACCAAGAAGATGTTTGGTAGTTAGTGCCATTAAAAAACAAAATTAATACAATTTTTTCTAATCTACTAATAAAATAACATCATCCACCCCATCATTCTCCTTCCATCTCACTTTTACTTTATAGGGGGTGATATCTACCATTTCTTTGCCTGTAAAATCGGGCTGAATAGGTAATTCTCTACTTGGTTTACGGTCTACCAGTACACATAGGCTTACTTTAGAAGGTCTGCCAAAGGACAATAAGGCATCTAAAGCAGCTCTAATGGTCCTTCCTGTAAACAGTACATCATCAATTAAAATAACTGTTTTACCTTCAATACTAAATAGTAAATCAGTGGCTTTAGCCAGGTGTAAATCTCTTCTGACATCATCTCTATAAAAAGTAATATCCAATTTGCCGTACTGTACTTGATTTGCTGGTAACTCGTTGTGTAAGGCTGCTACAATACGATCACTTAAATAAACTCCTCTAGGCTGTAATCCAACGATAACCGCATTGGTTAAGCCAGGATAGGTCTCTAGAATTTGATGTGCTAGTCTTTTTACAATGCTGGGCAATTGTTGCTCACTTATAAGCGTCATTCCTTAAAATTTTAATAAAATTACGCCCTTTTCTTGAATTATAACTAGGCGTTAAACCAATCCCTTTGTATTTTGCACCCATGGTGGGGATTCAACAACTTAAATTAGTCCAATTTAGGAATTACGTTCAAAAGAATTTTGAATTTACCCATCGAATAGTAGGTATAGTGGGAAGCAATGGAACTGGGAAAACTAATTTATTAGATGCGCTCTATTATCTTTCTTTTACCAAGAGTTATTTTAATCGCCCAGATGCGCAGAATGTGCATCATGCTCATGATGGCTTGAGAATTGAAGGAGTTTATTTAATTAACAAACAAATCACCCCCATCACTTGTATTATTAGAGAAACACTAAAAAAGGAATTTTATTTTGATGAAGAAATGTATAGCAAGTTATCACAACACATAGGTAAAATTCCTTGTGTGATGATTGCCCCTGATGATGTACAAATAATTACAGGATCAAGTGAGGAACGAAGAAAATTAATGGATAGTTTGTTATGCCAAATTTATCCAGATTATCTAAAGTATTTGATACAATATAATAAAGTTTTATTGCAAAGAAATAGCCTATTAAAAAATACGGCTGAAACAGGTGTAATAGATTTGGTGTTGGTGGAAACACTTAATGGACAATTGATAGAAAATGGACAACCCATTTATGAGGCTAGAAAAAAATTAATGAGCGATTTATTACCAGAAATTATAAGGTTGTATAATCATCTAGCTCAAAAAAATGATCAAATTGACATTCAATATCAAAGTATGTTAGATCAGGATTCTTTTGAAAATTTATTGTCTAATTCTTTTAAGAAAGATTGTATTGTACTTAGAACCAGCGCTGGGGTTCATAAAGATGACTTAGTCATTACCATTCAAGGACAGTCTTTTAAACAAGAAGCTTCTCAAGGACAAAGAAAAAGTTTATTATTTGCTTTAAGATTTGCAGAGTGGGAATGTATTAAAAAAAATAAAGGGTTCTCTCCTATCCTATTAATGGATGATATTTTTGAAAAATTAGATGAACAGAGAATGATTCAGCTACTAGATTGGGTAAGTCACTTCACCGACGGACAAGTTTTTATTACCGACACGCATAAAGAAAGGGTAGATAATTTATTAGGGAAATATTTATCTAGTTACCAATTGATAGAGTTATAATAAATTGTAAATTGCTACTTATGGCTACATTTAAATTGGGAGATGCGCTTAAACAGTTTGTGCAAGGGAGTAAATTGAAAAATGGGATTCAATCGGCACAAATTGAAGCAGTCTGGTTAGAAATTATGGGAATTACTATTGCCAAGTATACCGATAAAATATACATATTCAATCAAAAGCTATTTATTGAAACCAGTGTGGGTCCATTGAAAAATGAACTGGGTTTTCAAAAATTACAAATTATAGAAAGAGTTAATGAAAAAATGGGTGCTAACACCATTTCTGAAGTAATCATCAAATAGTTTTTTACTTTTCTAAGTAATCTAAATAGCTTTTCTTTTGCATGATGGTAGAACCATTCATAATTAAAATGGTAGGCCAAACTCTTGCAGCTGTTTTGATCATAGTAATATCCCCAATTAATATGGATTCTTTACTTAAAATATCGTTCACCCCTTGTTTGTCAGAAGTTACGATGTACAGCAATTTGTATTTTTGATGCAGCTTTGTAAGTAAATTTTCCCAAGGAATGCTGGACTCAATTTTTCCAGCAAAAACGAGTACATAAGGAGTGGAAGTAGCAAACACAGATTGAGTATTATCCTGCCCATTCATCGTATTTAATTCAAATTCTACAATGGCTGCTTGAAGTCCGTTGCCTTTGCTAATAATTACTTCTTTTCTATTTTTATAAATAAAAGTAGAATCAAAATTGTCAGGAAAATGATTGGCATCAAAGGAAAATAATTTACCCTCTTTTTCAAATTCCATTTGGATAGAAATGCTATCGGCAATAGCACCAGCTGGTTTTTGCATCTTTTCTACAATGTCATTCCCTATTTTATAAGGTAAGCAATCCACAAAAGGTAAATAGTTAAGCACATAATTTTGTCCATACCCTACCCCCGCTATTGAAATGATTAAAATAATTATACCAACCGCTTTGTGTGTATTGGCTTTACTCTTTTTATGATTAAAGAGTAATATAATAATGGATAATAATAATAAAATGTCTTTGATGAAGGAAGTTTTTGGTGTAAGTGGAATACAATCACCAAAACAACCACAGGTTTTAATTTTGCCAGAAAAATAGGCATACCCAGTTAAGAAAGTAAAGAAAACAATAAGTCCTAATAACAACCAAAGAGTTTGTTTATAAGGAAATTGAATAAGTAAAGCAATGCCGGCCACAATTTCCAAGGTGTTCATTACCAGCGCAAAGGCCAAAGTGTAATCCGAGAGAAAATTAATGCCCCATACATCAAAAAATTCTTGCATTTTATAACTAAGCCCTAATGGATCATTGGCCTTAATTAATCCTGAAAAGATAAAAAGTAATCCAACACTCCATCTTAAAACATTAAGAAAGGTTTGCATATTTTATTATTTTAATGTTTGCCTTCCTCTAATTGTATTAAGGCAAAAGCTGCATAATTTAATATATCAACAAAATTAGCATCAATACCTTCACTAATTAAAGTCTTGCCATCGTTGGTAATAATTTGACGTATTCTTAATAATTTCATTAAAATCAAATCGGCATAGCTTTCTTGACTCATGTCTCTCCAGGCCTCTCCATAATCATGATTTTTGTCTAGCATAGTGGTTTTAGCAAAAAGTACATTTTCATGATATAATGTTTGCACTTGCTCAACGGGTAATTCTTCTACTTTTGGGTCTCCTAACTTTAGTTGGATAAGTCCAATAACAGCATAATTCAAAATACCTTTAAATTCAGATTGAATATCATCCTCTACTTTTTGACTTCCTAAGTCTTGAATGGTTCTAATTCGAAGCGCTTTAATAAAAATTTGGTCAACCACTGAAATTATTCTTAGTACACGCCAAGCGGTACCATAATCTTTAGTTTTTTTTATAAATATATCACTGCAGCTTGCAATGGCTTGATCAAATTGGGTGGAAGTTTGACTCATTAAAATTGGCCTAGTTACTTGGTTAATTAATATCTTTGAACCACTGCAAGATAATCAATAACGTGCTTAAAATAAAACTATGTTCAAAATTCCTGCGAAGGGTTTAGTATGGGCTATTCATTCTCCCCAAATTATGGGAATTATTAATTGCACCAGTGATTCTTTTTATGCAGGAAGCCGTCAACAAAACTTAGCATCTGTTTTATCAAAAGTGGCTCAATTTATAAAGGAAGGGGTTTCAATTGTAGATATTGGAGCACAAAGTACAAGGCCAAATGCTACCTTATTAAGTGCCGAACTGGAAATAGAACAATTGGTTCCGGTGGTTTATGGAATAAGACAAATATATCCTGATATATTAATTTCAATAGATACATTTTACGCTTCCGTGGCTGAAGCATGTTTGAATGCGGGGGCCAATATTATTAATGATATTAGTTGTGGTAGTTTCGATTCTGCTATTTTAGAGGTAGTAGCTAAACAAAAAGCTGGGTTTATTGGTATGTATCTAACTGGTTCAATTCAATCTATGCATGAAATTGAACCTAGAGAAAATATCATTACCTCCCTACTTACTTTTTTTGAAGAGAAAAAGAAAGTTTTATTAACAGCGGGGATAGAACAGTGGGTTATTGATCCTGGATTTGGCTTTGGCAAAACGATAGAGGAAAATTTTAAAATAGTTAGGGAATTAGCAACCTTACAACAAATAGGCTTGCCTATTTTATTAGGAGCGTCCCGTAAATCAAGTATTTATAAAACTTTGGGTGTTACTGCAGAAGAAGCTTTAAATGGGACAACCATGGTCAACACCTTAGCACTACTTAATGAAGTTAATATTCTTAGGGTACATGATGTAAAAGAAACAGTGGAATTGGTACAACTTTTACCTCATTTAAAATAAGTACAAAAAAAAGCGTCCCGAAAATCGGGACGCTTTTTTATATAATAATTACAAATTATTTTTTAGGTGCTTCAGCAGGAGCCACATTTACATCTTTAATTTCAATATCAAAAGCTAAATTCTCATAAGCTTTAATATTTCCATTAGCTTGAGGGCCATAAGCCAACATAGAAGGAATGTATAAACTTCCTTTACCACCTTTAGCAAAATATTTAAGTCCAATATCCCAACCTTGAATAACTGAACCAGTTCCTACTTTAACATCATATGGTTTTACTACAGAATCTTTAGGGGCTAAATTTGAATCAAAAACAACTCCATTAAAAGTATATCCTTTGTATAGTACGCTAGCCACTTTCCCAGAATCAATTTTATTGTTAACATCTCCAGCTTCTTTCACTACTACAAATACTCCTTCTGGAGATTTAACTGCAGTAATTTTATTCTTAGCTAAATAAGCTTCAATAGCAGCGATTTCTTTATTTTTTTCGAGGTCTTGCTCTTTTTTGTAATCGGCATCAACTAAATTAGCATTATCAAAAACATTGATAATTTCAGCTCTACCTATAATCAAATCATTTGCTTTAAATACATTGGTAATTTGCAAAGCACCCATTTTAACTAAGCTATCAATACTTAAAGAAAATTCAATTTTATCTCCTTTTCTACATTTTAAAATTACTTCAGTAAAAGTATATTTTCCTAAACGTGCAGTATCCACTGGAAAATAAACTGGGATCACTCCGAAAGTAGAACTTAAAACGCTGTCATTGGCTTTAAGTTTATACTCAATATTTAATTTTACGTAATCGCCTTGTTTTAAAGGTTGTTCATTACCACTACCGTGAGTGATTTTGTAAGGCATACCTGATGGGGCTTTTTCATATTGATTACAACTTGCAAATAATACAATAGCAGCCACTAACTTTAACGTTGATTTTATCATTTTTATTTTAATTGTGTTAATTGTGATTTATAGGTTTCTATTATCGTTTTAAAATCATTTAATGTTTCTTCTAAGCTTTTTTTCGAATTTCCTCCAGCAGCATTGGCATGTCCACCACCGTCGAAATAAGTTCTTGCAAATATATTAACATCGAAGTTACCTTTGCTTCTAAAACTCCATTTTCTTTCTTCTTCCCTGTCAATTACGATGGCAGCTAGCTTAATTCCTTCTATGGATAATAAATAATTAACCAAACCTTCGGTGTCCCCTGTTTTTAATTCAAATTTATAGATGTCGGTCTTTGGAATGGCCATTACGGCTGTTTTTAAAGACGGGAAAACCTGCATTCTATTTAAAAATGCATTACCCATAAACTTCAAACGACCTTCCGTAGAGTTGTCATAAATATGTTCATGGATTGTAGCATGTTGTAAACCAAGCTCTTTTAAATGGGCCACTATTTTATGAACAGAGGCTGTGGTGGAAGGGAAACGGAAAGAACCAGTATCTGTCATGAGTCCAGTATATAAACAAGTGGCAATATCAAGATTGATGAGATTACTGTGACCTGATTGTACTATAAAATCATAAATCATTTCACAGGTAGAGCTCATTTTTACATCACTAATCCCATATCCAAAAGACGGAGTATCAGGTTGTTGGTGATGGTCAATTAAGATTTTTATTGCTTTTGCTTCTTTAATGATGGGTTCTAAATGTTTGGTACGATGTAGAATATTAAAATCTAAACAAAATACATAATCCGCTTCTTGGATAATTTTAGAGGCAGTTTCTTTATTGGCTTCAAAATCAATTACTTCATGGGTTCCTGGCATCCAATCTAAAAAAGCGGCCCAATTCGTTGGAGATATCACGGTTACCTCATGCCCTAAAGCCTTTAAAAAATGAAATAAGGCTAAACTTGACCCCATGGCATCCCCATCCGGCTTTTGGTGAGCAGTAATTACAGCCTTAAAAGGCTGATTTAGAATAGGGTAAAATTGTTCAATTGATTGCATAGAAATGCGAATTTAGCATAAATCAGATGTTTTTCAGTAATTTTGCGGCTCCAATTAGTAACTGATAACAATAATATGAATAATAGAACATTTACCATGGTTAAGCCAGATGCCACTTCTAAAGGTTATACTGGTGCAATTTTAGATCAAATCATTAAGGCTGGATTTAGTATTAAAGCAATGAAATGGACAAAATTAACGCCAGAACAAGCTGGTCAATTTTATGAAGTGCATAAAGAACGTCCCTTTTATGGTGAATTAGTTGCTTTTATGAGTAGTGGCCCTATAGTAGCTGCCATTCTTGAAAAAGACAATGCAGTAGCAGATTTTAGAAAATTAATTGGAGCCACCAATCCGGCTCAAGCCGAAGAAGGTACCATTAGAAAGAATTTCGCTGCTTCCATGGGCGAAAATGCAGTACATGGTAGCGATAGTGACGAAAATGCACAAATCGAAGGCAGTTTCTTCTTTTCAGCAACTGAAATATTTTAGTGAAATTTAGGGCAGAGATTATTTCTTTCCTCCTTTGGTAATGGGTTTGCCGTATTTTTTCTGCATGATTTCTTTTCTGTTCTTACGAACATTTACTTTACTATTTTTTGCAGATTTTTCATGAAAGGCAGGCCCTGATTCTTCTTTCTTAGGAAGTTTAATTTGAATAATTTTCATCCGCACTTTTGGCTTCTCCTCCTCAGTTAATATTTCTGAGATTTCAAGGGCCTCTGGTAATTCCAACATAGGAATAGCTTGTTTCATTAAGGCTTCAATGGCTTTTTGTAAAACCTGTTCTTTCTCTGTTATAAAAGTAATGGCGATCCCTTTTTTATCGGCTCTTCCTGTTCTACCTATCCGATGTATATAGTTCTCGGGTACATCAGGGGTATCAAAATTAATTACATGCGTTACTTCTGCAACATCAATACCTCTAGCCATTACATCGGTGGCAATGATATATTTATACACGCCCGCTTTAAATTGTTTAACGGTATTGAATCGGTGATTTTGTTCTTTATTTGAATGTATTACCCCTACAATCTCTGGAAATTTGGTTTCTAGTTGTTCAAATAATTGATCGGCCAATGATTTAGTGGCAGCAAATATCAACACTTTGGTCATGGCTTCATTGGAACTCAATAATAATTCTAATAAATTTACTTTCGTATTAAAATTGGGTACTGCATAGGCAGTTTGAATAATATTTTCAAGTGGTGTTCCTGTTGGAGCAGCTTCTACTCTTACAGGCGCATTAAAGTAATCATTCATTAATTTTTCTACATCATCCGTTATCGTAGCTGAAAAAAGTAAGTTTTGTCTTTTAGCAGGAAGTAATTCTAAAATATTAGTGATTTGTTTTCTAAATCCAAGATTCAGCATTTCATCCATTTCATCAATAACTAATTTCTTAATCATTTTTGTTTTAAAAGCACCATTCATGGCTAAGTCAAATAATCTGCCTGGCGTGGACACTAAAACGTCTACCCCTTTTTCCAATTCTAATTGTTGTGTATTGATATTTACACCACCATATACCCCAACAGTGGTAACACTCATATAGGGGGTTAATTTTTTTGCAGCTTCTACTACTTGAACTACCAGCTCTCTAGTAGGTACTAAAATCAATATTTGAGGATCTTTACTTTTGTCAAATTTCCATTGCCTTAAACAAGGCAACAGGTAAGCAAAAGTTTTACCTGTTCCAGTTTGAGCAATGCCACAAACATCTCTTCCAGACATCACTATGGGAAAAACACGGTGTTGTATGGTGGTAGGTGTCGAAAACCCCAATTCTTCCACAGCACGTAATAAAGGAGTATTTATATTTAAATCTTGAAAGGTCATGTTAGTTAAATGAGCTGCGAAGGTAGTTTATTATAAATAGGTAATTGGAATCAAACGAATTCTGGGCTTTTATGCCTTTATACAAATTTTATCATTTACTTTAAAAGTAAATTGTCTATATGTTTGAATATCAGTATTTTATGATCTTAAAATTTAGCTGGTTGCAACTTATTCCTTTACGAAATGATATTAATTTAAATAGCTTAAATACTTAAAAGCTCTATTAAAAAAATTATATTTAGAGTATTAATCAACCTTATATGAAAAAATCAACATTTGGTATTCAAAACAATAGGTTAGTCTTAAAACAGGCAATACTTTTTGTTTTATTATTACCGGCACTTGTAAGTGTAAGTCAAAATAACAATAGTTTAAATAGCAGAGACCTAAGTTATTTAACTACAGGAGGTAAACTTCACCCCTTGCAGGCTATCATGGATATAAGACATTATACCATTGTATTAGATGTTGATATTGCTAATAAATCCATTAAAGGATCAACAGAAGTGAGTTTAAATCTTTCCAAAAAAACAGATTCTCTTTTATTGGATTTAATTCATTTGTATACCGTGACTAAAGTAAAGGTGAATAATAAAGTAGTTGTATTTACTCAGCAGGATGATAAAATATTGATGACTTCTTCTTCTGGATTTGAAATAGGAAATCAAAAAGTGTTGATAGAATACAATGGTATCCCTCCTGTTGCCATCAAACCACCCTGGGATGGTGGTTTTACTTGGTCTAAAGACAGCAATGGGAATGACTGGATATCCATTAATATTCAAGCAGAAGGTGGTAAAATGTATTTCCCTTGTAAAGACCATCCTAGTGATGAGCCCAATGAAGGAGCTGATTTAAAAATTACCGTTCCCAAACATTTAGTAGTAGCTGGGCCTGGATTATTACAAAGCGTTACTACTAAAAAAGATAAATCAACCTATTTCTGGAAAACAAATTATACAATTAGTAATTATTGTATTTTATTTAATATAGGTAAATACAAAGTGGTTAAAGATGAATACACTACTATTTTAGGTAATAAAGTGCCTATTGAATATTATGTATTGGAAGTGGATACCGCGCAAGCGAAAAGAGTAATAGCAGTTAAAAAAAGAGATTCTAAAATTTTAGAAAAATATTTTGGTGAATATCCTTGGGCAAAAGAAAAAATTGGAATAGCGGAAGTGCCTAATTCTGGCATGGAACATCAAACCATGATTACTTTTGATAATAAATTTTCTTATAAATTAGTGGGCGGGCAAGAATACTCCGATAATTTATTTCACGAATACGCACATGAGTGGTGGGCCAATAAAGTTACTAATAAAGATTGGGGGCATATGTGGATTCAGGAAGGGATTGGAACTTATGCTGAAGCATTGGCTATGTTAGAATTAGGAGGTGAATTGGCTTATGATGAAACGATCGCTGCACATAGACGTGGTTCAAGAAATAAAAATCCTATTGTACCTGCTGGTGAAGAAGTTTCAGAAAATGAAGTGTATGCAGGAGGAGATATTTATGGTAAAGGTTCTTTTTTCATGCATAGTTTACGTTATGTAATTGGAGATGCTATTTTCTTTCCTACCTTAAAAAAATTGGCAACAGATCCTCAATACACGTATGATAATTTTGTCACTACGATGGATGTAGAAAAATTATTTAGTACCGCAGCGGGACAAGACCTAAAACCATTTTTTGATTTTTACTTAAGAACCACCAATGTGTTGGACATTACAATTAAAGAAGTGGGTTTTAATAAATATCAAATTAAAGTTAATAATTCATTTATGCCATTGCCATTTGAAATTACAACCAATGGTCAAACCAGTCGAATGGTGATAGCTAAGGATGTTATTACCGTAAATAGCGCATCCCCGCCACAAGTAGATGCTAAAGGATTTTATTTGAAAAAAATTACAATACAATAATGAAAAAAATAATTAGTTTATTTACCGTTGCTGCTCTTTTTTTAATTCCTACCATAACAAAAGCAGACTCCTACCCCATCAATAAGAATATTGATATTAAGCACTATGCTTTTGAACTAAGTTTATCAGATAATAATGATGAAATAATAGGTACCACAAAAATTACTATCACTTTTAAGCAAGCAGGTGTTGAAAATTTTCGTTTAGATCTTATTAATAAAACATTGGATAGGAAAGATAAAGGAATGGTGGTGGATGCCGTATCTATAGATAATATCTCTTTAGGCTATATGCATCAAAATGATGCGTTGATTATTAACTTACCCAAGGCTTCTGCACTCAATCAAACTTTAGTGTTTACGATTAAATATCATGGGATTCCTTTTGACGGTTTAAGAATTGGGGCTACTATGTTTGGAGATCGTAGTTTTTTTAATGAGAACTGGCCTAACCGAGGAAGACATTGGTTACCACTTATTGATCATCCCTATGAAAAAGCAACTTCTGAATTTATTGTAAAAGCACCAGCTCATTATAAAGTGGTCTCTAATGGTTTATTATTAGAAGAATCCGATTTAGGGAATAATATTAAACTAACCCACTGGAAACAATCCATTCCAGTTTCTTCTTGGTTATATGTTTTAGGCGTAGCCGATTTTGCAGTTAAATATGTGGATGAATTCAAAGGAAAATCAATTCAAACTTGGGTGTATTCAAAAAATAGAGAAGCCGGCTTTTATGATTTTGATGAGCCTACTAAAAAGGTGTTAGCATTTTACAGTACTTACGTAGGCCCTTATGCGTATGAAAAATTAGCTAATATTCAAACACCTAGTGTGCATGGTGGGATGGAAACTTCTTCTGCTATTTTTTATGGAGAAGATTTAGTTACTGGTAAAAGAGATGAACGTATACGTAATGTGGTTATTCATGAAATTGCCCATCAATGGTTTGGCAATGCAATAACTGAAACTACCTGGGACGATGCCTGGCTAAGTGAAGGTTTCGCTACTTTTTTCACCTTATTATTTATTGAAAATGAATATGGTAAAGAAGAATACAAAAAAGGAATTGTAAAAGCTAAAAAAACGGTTTTTGACTTGGCATTAAAAATGCCCAATTTTAGTATTGTGAGTCCAAGAGCTGCAGAGAAAGAGGAAGTGACCAGTGGCCTTACCTACCAAAAAGGTGCTTGGGTACTGCATATGCTTAGAGATTTAATAGGAGAAGCTAATTTTAAAAAAGGGATTCAAAATTATTATGCTAAATATTTTAATGCCAACACTACTACCGATGAGTTTAGAATGGAAATGGAAAAAGTTTCTGGTAAGGATTTGAAATTATTTTTTAAACAATGGTTGTATCAACCTATTAATCCTACGATTAATGCGTCTTGGAACTATGATGCAGGGTCAAAGAAATTATCTGTTCAATTAACCCAAGCTCAAAAGGGAGATGTCTTATTCAATACCCCTGTTGAAATTGGATATTATAAAACAGGTAGCAATACGCCTACTATTTTAAAGATGAATCTTTCTAGTAAACAACAGAGTTTTAGTTTTTCTGTGGCGTCTGCGCCTCAGAAAGTGGAATTGGATCCTAGGAATGTGTTGTTGAGTGATGGGAGTATTAGGAAAGATTAAGCAGGATTACCTCACTTCGTTCGGTAATCCTGAGTACCCTTCTAGGATTACCTCACTTCGTTCGGTGATCCTGAGTACCCTCGTAGGATTACCTCACTTCGTTCGGTGATCCTGAGTACCCTCGTAGCAAAAGCATAAAAATAGCAGCCTAATAAGTGGATTTAAATATCCACTTATTAGGCTGTAACTTATTTAAGTCATTCTCAAATTCAAGCTAGCTTGATTTGCTCATTTCTTAAATAAGTTAGCCGAACCTTGCGGTTCGGCTGATGTCTCTTTTTTGGTCGGGTGAACAGGATTTGAACCTGCGACCACACGCCCCCCAGACGTGTACGCTACCGGACTGCGCTACCACCCGAATATTCAAATTATGACCTATTAGGCTGATTTTGAACCCTAAAACCCAGGATTTTGGGTGTAAATATAACCCTAAATAGAAAAATCGAGGTATATTGCATTCAAATTATTATTGACCTGATGACAATTCTTCTAAGACAAGTCAAAATTGCAGATCCAAGGTCGCCTCATAACGGGTTGGTTAGAGACATTTTACTACAAGACGATCAAATCGTTTCCATCCACGAAAAATATACTGGTAAAGCAGATCAAATAGTAGAAATAGCTAACGCAATTGTAAGCCCTGGTTTTGTAGACCCATTTGTACAATTCTGCGATCCAGGAATGGAACATAGAGAAACATTAACTACAGGTGCTGCTGCTGCTCAAAATGGAGGATTTACTACTGTATTTGTACTTCCTAATACACAACCAGTAATTGATAATAAATCACAGGTTACTTATATCAAACAGCATAGTCAGGATTTGCCTATTCATGTTTTACCAATCGGAGCCATTTCAAAAAAAGTAGAAGGAAAAGATTTAGCAGAAATGATTGATATGCATACCAATGGAGCCATTGCTTTTAGTGATGGTTTATATCCAGTTCAATCTACCCTCTTATTTTTAAAAGCACTACAATATGTAAAAGCTTTTGATGGAGTGGTCATACAAATGCCAATTGATAAAAGCTTAGGCAGTTTGGGATTAATGAATGAAGGAATTCTATCAACCAAACTAGGCTTACCTGGAATACCCGCTATTGCAGAAGAGTTAATCATTTCTAGAGACATTGAATTACTTAAATACACACAATCCAAATTGCATATAACAGGTGTAAGTACTGCAAAAGGGATAGCCTTAATAGCTAATGCAAAAAAAGAAGGATTACAAATTACTTGTAGTGTAACACCTTATCATTTATTTTTCACGGAGGATGACTTGAAAGATTATGATACTTTACTAAAGGTATTCCCTCCTTTAAGAACTAAAGCAGATCAAAAAGCCTTGTTGACTGCGATAGAAACTGGTGTGGTAGATTGTATAAGTTCTCATCATTTGCCACAGGATTGGGATGGTAAAACTATTGAATTTGAAAATGCAAAAGCGGGTATTGCTTCTATAGAGACCAGTTTTGCTACTATACATCATTTACTGCCTAAATTAACAGAACAACGTTTGGCTGAATTGTTTTCAATTAATGCCAGAAATATATTTGGACTCACTCCTGCAATCATTAATGATGGGGCAATTACAGAATTAACCCTATTTAGTAAAAAAGAATTCACACAGATTTCAAAGGCTAATTCCAAAAGCAAATCGGCCAATTCTCCATTTTGGGATATCCAATTAACTGGTAAAATTTTGGGAAGCTTTACAAAGGGTATGATTAATTCAAATAAATAATTAAAAAATATAAAAATGGAGACTAAAGTTACAACGCATATCGTTAAAGGATTAATGCTAAGTGCATTATCAATTGTATTTAGTATTGTTGTTTATGTTTTTAATTTATATGATATTACCTGGTTAAACTGGGTGAATACAGGCGTTTTAATGGCGGGTTTAATTGTTGGCAATATTTTATATGCCAATCAAAATAATAACAATGTAACTTTTGGTAATTTATTTGCTCATGGGTTCAAAACTACTGCTGTCGTAATTGTTATTACTACTATTTACACCGTGATTGCTTTTAAATTTTTATTCCCTGATATGATTGATAAAATCATCGATATTTCAAGAAAACAAATGGAGAAAAATCCAAAAATGACCGATGAGATGATTGAACAAGCCATTACCATGACCAAAAAATTCTTTATGCCTTTTGCTATTGGGGGAACCATTTTAGGTACTGGATTTATGGGTGCAGTTGCTTCTTTAATTGGAGCGGGTATTGCAAAAAAAAATCCAGTAGATCCATTCAACAACCCTACTGCTTAATAAATCATTATGCAAATTTCAGTCATCATACCATTATTAAATGAAGCCGATTCCTTACCGGAATTAATGCAATGGATTGATCGAGTAATGAAAGCCCATAGCTTTACTTATGAAGTGATTATGGTAGATGATGGTAGTGATGATAATAGCTGGGACACTATATCTAATTTAAGGGTTCAATATCCTAATTTAAAAGGAATTAAATTTCAACGTAATTATGGGAAATCAGCTGCCTTAAACGAAGGCTTTAAATTGGCCCAAGGTGATGTAGTGATTACCATGGATGCGGATTTACAAGATTCTCCTGATGAAATTCCAGAACTATATCAAATGATCGTTCAACAAGGTTTTCATTTAGTAAGTGGTTGGAAAAAGAAAAGATATGATAATACTTTTACTAAAAATATTCCTTCTAAAATATACAATGCAGTTGCAAGAAAAAGTTCAGGTATAGTTTTACACGATTTTAATTGTGGTATTAAGGCTTATCAGTTGAAGGTGATAAAAAGTATAGAAGTGTTTGGCGAAATGCACCGGTACATCCCTATTTTGGCAAAGTGGGCTGGGTTTAAGAAAATTGGGGAGAAAGTAGTGGTTCATCAAGCTAGAAAATATGGTACGACTAAATTTGGATGGGAGCGTTTTGTAAATGGTTTTTTAGATTTAATGACCATTCAGTTTCTATCCAAGTCTGGAAAAAAGCCAATGCAATTTTTTGGTTTAATAGGTTCTTTATTTTTCCTTATTGGATTTATTGCTTTTGGTTCCATTGTAATTGACAAATTTTTAGATCCAGAATATGGTGTAACCAATAAGCCTACTTTTTTTATAGCACTTACTGCCATGATTATTGGAATACAATTATTTTTAGCTGGATTTATTGCAGAATTGGTGAACAGAAATGCCCCTGATAGAAACACTTATTTAGTGGAGGATAAAATAGGGTTTAATAGTTAATCTGTTACCTGCACATTTCATGAAAAAGAAAGTTATCATTATTGGACCCGCTTGGCCCTTAAGAGGTGGATTAGCTACTTTTGATGAACGTTTGGCTTCCCAATTTATGCAGGAGGGTTTGGAGGTCACTATTTATACTTTCTCTTTACAATACCCTAATTTTTTATTTCCTGGAAGTACTCAATATTCCCATGAGCCTGCACCCGCTCATTTAAATATCAAAGTGTGTATCAATTCGATTAACCCGTTTAATTGGATCAAAATTGGCAATGAACTAAGACAACTAAAACCAGATTTTATAGTAGTTCGTTTTTGGATGCCTTTTTTTGGGCCTTGTTTAGGCACGATACTTCGCATAGTGAAAAGAAATCAATTCACTCAAAATATTTGTATTGCCGATAACATTATACCCCACGAAAAAAGACCTGGCGATACTTTATTTACAAGGTACTTTATAAAGCCCATGCACAGATTTATTACTATGAGTGAACTAGTGAATAAGGATTTATCTACTTTAACCACTACCCCCTCTACCAATATTGTACATCCTATTTATGACACTTTTGGTGACATTTTATCTAAACAGGAAGCACGTACCCATTTGCAATTACCTATCAATGATAAAATTATTTTATTTTTCGGGTTTATAAGAAAATACAAAGGCTTAGACCTATTGCTGGAAGCAATGAATGATGAAAGAATTAAGGGTGCTAATATTAAATTATTGATAGCGGGCGAATTTTATGATGACCCTTCTTTTTATAAAGAAATTATTCAAAAACATAATTTAGAAAATTCTTTATTTTTACGAACCCAATTTATTAATGACAGCGAAGTAAAATATTATTTATGTGCCGCAGATTTTGTAATTCAACCATATAAATCAGCCACACAAAGTGGAGTAACCCCCTTGGCGTATCATTTTGAGAAACCCATGCTCGTTACCAATATTGGTGGATTACCTAGTTTAGTGCCTCATTTAAAAGTAGGGGTTGTTGCGGAACCTACC
Source organism: Sediminibacterium ginsengisoli (assembly GCA_945865545.1). Classification (GTDB taxonomy): domain Bacteria; phylum Bacteroidota; class Bacteroidia; order Chitinophagales; family Chitinophagaceae; genus Sediminibacterium; species Sediminibacterium ginsengisoli_F. Next base: position 45,019 of record CAMBEQ010000018.1, read on the forward strand.
CCTGAAGACATTGCTTCAGGAATTATGAGTTTGTATGAATTAGGCGAAACCCATTTTTTAAAGCATCTTTGTGAAGAAAAAAAGAAGTACGGTTGGGACAAACTAACTGCTGCCATCACTCAAAATAATAAGTAATAAGCATGCTATTTCGAAGCAAAGCACCTTTAAGAATTGGATTGGCAGGCGGTGGTACAGATGTAAGCCCTTACAGCGATGAATTTGGTGGAATTATTTTAAATGTTACTTTATCCTTATACGCACATACCACTATTGAATTAATCGATGAGCCAAAAATTATCATTGAATCTATAGATAAAAATGAAGCTCAAAGTTTTGAATTAACAACTACCCTACCCATTGATGGCACATTAGATTTAGTAAAAGGCGTTTACAATCGCATTCAAAAAGACTATCCATTTAAAGTAACAGGTTTTAAGATTTCTACCAAAGTAGATGCGCCAGCTGGAAGTGGATTAGGTACATCCTCTACTTTAGTGGTTTCTATATTAGGGGCATTCAAAGAAATGTTGAAGTTCAAGTTAAATGAGTATGAAATAGCGCATTATGCTTATGAAATAGAAAGAACAGATTTGGCATTGGCTGGTGGAAAACAAGACCAGTATGCAGCCACTTTTGGAGGATTTAATTTTATGGAATTTTCTGCCAATGATAAAGTAATTGTAAATCCACTTCGTATACGCCAAGATTACATTAATGAATTAGAAAATAATTTGGTCTTGTACTTTACTTCATCTACTAGAGAATCTGCCACCATTATTAAAGAACAACAAAAGAATGTGTTGGAAAAAAATGTGAAAAGTATCGAAGCCATGCATCATTTAAAAGATCAGGCTAAAAGAATGAAAGAAGCCTTATTGATGGGGCAAATAGATACCATTGGAGAAATTTTAGATTATGGCTTTCAACAAAAAAAAGATATGGCTTCCAATATTTCTAACGAGGCCATCGAAAAAATTTACCATGCGGTAAAAAATGCTGGGGCTACCGGAGGTAAAATAAGTGGTGCTGGTGGTGGAGGTTTTATGATATTTTACTGCCCTAAAAATACCAAGCATAAAGTAATAGCCACTTTAGAAACCCTAGGCGGAACTATTAAACAATATAGTTTTACAGAACATGGTTTAACCACTTGGACCATTTCCAATTAATCTAATTATCTTTGCTTGAGCAAGGAATGAAAATAATAATTATGCAAACTAAAATAAACGAAATTATAGCAGCCTCTGTAGAGGTAAAAAGTCAAATTTTAAAAGACGAAGCTTTTTGCGCTAAAATAGAAGTGGCTATTCATATGATTACCGCTGCCTTTAAAAAAGGCAATAGTGTATATTTTGCAGGCAATGGCGGCAGCGCTGCGGATGCACAACATTTGGCTGCAGAATTTTCTGGACGTTTTTACAAGGACCGAAAAGCCTTGCCTTCTGAAGCCTTGCATTGTAATACCTCCTATTTAACCGCTGTAGCCAACGATTATAGTTATGATGTTATATACTCAAGATTATTGGAAGGGTTAGCTAAACCAGGTGATGTGTTGGTAGGCATTAGCACATCGGGTAATTCTGGAAATATTGTAAAGGCATTTGAAAAATGCAAAGATTTAAATGTAAGTACCATTGGATTTACTGGAGCAGGCGGAGGGAAAATGAAAGAGCTAAGTGATTTGCTTTTAAATGTACCCTCTAACGATACCCCAAGAATTCAAGAAAGTCATATTCTTATTGGGCATATTATTTGCGAATTGGTCGAAAAAAACATATTTGGTTAATGGAAGCCATCGTATTAGCAGGTGGCCTTGGTACCAGGTTAAGGTCGGTGGTACCAGATTTACCTAAGTGTATGGCACCTATTAATGGGATTCCTTTTCTCTCCTATTTAATTGATCATCTAACTACCCAAGGGGTTACCAAATTTATATTTGCCTTAGGGTATAAATCAGATGAGTTTATTCATTTTTTAAATACTAAACTGCCTAAAAATAATTTTAGTATTGTTATTGAGGACGAACCTTTAGGCACTGGAGGCGCTATCAAATTAGCAGCCAGTAAAGCAAGCGATAAAGATATCATAGCTTTAAATGGAGACAGTTTGTATAAAGTTAATTTGAATCAATTGATGGAATTTCATTTAGCGCACAAAGCAGATTGTACTTTAGCCCTTAAACCAATGCAACAATTTGAGCGCTATGGCTCAGTGGTAATTAATGCAAATACTACCATCGCTTCTTTCAAAGAAAAGCAGTTTATGGAAGCAGGCTTCATCAATGGCGGTGTATATGCTTTAAATGTAGCCTCTTTTTTAGCCAAGCCTTTGCCTACTCAATTTTCTTTGGAGAAAGATTATTTAGAAAAATATGCCCAGGAAGGAAATTTGTATGGAAATGTACAGGAAGCCTATTTTATAGATATTGGCATACCAGAAGACTTTGCCAAAGCGCAAGTTGAATTACTTTAATTGAAAATTTATAAATTACATGTTTGATTTCAAAAATATAGATGCCCATTGGACTTTATTTCTAGATAGAGATGGAGTAATCAATTTTGAACAACGCAACGATTATGTAAAAAAATGGGAGGAATTTAAATTTTACGACGAAAGTTTAAAAGCATTACCTCTATTGGCAAATAAATTTTCGACCATTGTTATCACTACCAACCAAAAAGGGGTGAGTAAAGGATTAATGTCTGAAGCAGATTTAACAACTATTCACGAGCATATGGTGATTGAAATCAATAAAGTGGGTGGTAGAATTGACCATATTTTTTATTGTACCGATTTTAATAATGATTCCTATAATCGGAAACCTCAGCCGGGCATGGCTTTTCAAGCAAAGGAGCTCTATCCGAGTATTCAATTTGAAAAATCTATCATGGTAGGCAATAGAACAAGTGATATGGAATTTGGTCGCAATGCAGGGCTGCATACTGTATTTTTATCCACCACACATCCAGAAACTGCTTTTCCTAATCCTTTGATAGACTATAGGTTTAGTCACCTATTAGCATTTGCAGAAGCGATTCAATAAAAGTTTATAAATTATTTTTAAATAAAAAAAGCGCCACCATTTGTTGGAGACGCTTTTTTTATAAGTTGTATGAAATACAATAATTTGACTAATCTAATTTAAGAACTGCTAAGAAAGCTTCCTGAGGAATTTCCACATTGCCTATTTGTCGCATTCTCTTTTTACCTTCTTTTTGCTTCTCTAATAACTTACGCTTTCGGCTAATATCACCACCATAACATTTTGCAGTTACATCCTTGCGCATGGCACTTATATTTTCACGGGCTACTACTTTAGCACCAATGGCGGCTTGAATGGCAATTTGGAATTGTTGTTTGGTTAATAATTCTTTTAGTTTCTCACAAAGTCTACGACCAAAATCAGAAGCTTTTCCTCTATGTATTAATGCACTTAGGGCATCCACTTTCTCTGCGTTTAATAAAATATCCATCTTCACAATATCCGCATCTCTAAAACCTATTTGAGAATAATCAAAAGAAGCATAGCCTCTGGTTTGACTTTTTAATTTATCATAAAAATCAAATACAATTTCCGTCATTGGCATTTCAAAAATTAATTCTACTCTAGTGGGCGTAAGATAACTTTGGTTCATTAAAATACCTCTCTT
>CAMBEQ010000019.1 GCA_945865545.1 Sediminibacterium ginsengisoli
CTACTCTTTCTAAGGAAGAACAAAAACTAGGATTTGTTTCTTTGTTTGATGGAAGCAATATTGATCAATGGACTGGAAATACCTCAGGTTATATAGTAAAGGAAGGAAGCTTAATGGTTAGTCCCGAAGAAGGCAGTGGAGGAAATTTATATACCAAGGAAGAATTTGATAATTTTATTTATCGTTTCGAATTTCAATTAACACCTGGTTCCAATAATGGCATTGGAGTGCACGCACCATTAGAAGGGGATGCTGCTTATGTAGGTATGGAAATTCAGGTATTAGATAGTGAACATCCCATTTACGATAAGCTTCAGCCTTATCAATACCATGGTTCTATATATGGAGTTATTCCTGCTAAAAGAGGTTATTTAAAACCAACCGGGCAGTGGAATCAAGAAGAAATAATGGTCAATGGCACTAAAATTAAAGTAACCTTAAATGGCACTGTGATTTTAGATGGGGATTATGCAGCAGCTTCTATTAATGGAACCATAGATCACAATCAACACCCTGGTTTAGCACGTACTACTGGACATTTAGGATTCTTAGGCCATGGGGAGGTAGTAAGATTTAAAAACATGAGAGTGAAAAAAATAATGGTAGAAGAAAAATCAAAAAGAAGAAAGCACCATTAAATAAATAATTTAATTAAAATAAAAAACCCTCAAAAATTTTGAGGGTTTTTTATTGATATAGTAAACTATATGAATTAGAAGTTAATTTTTAAACTAATGTCTGATGTTCTTCCCCAGCCCTTAAATCCTGTACCCAATGTACCAGCAACTGCACCACCTGCATCATTGGCTTCAATCCAATAATCTTTATTAAATAAATTATAAACATGCGCAGCAGCATAGGAATCTAAATTGCCTATTTTAAACTTATAGCCTAATCTAGCGTTACCAATACTATAGGCAGGCAATCTATAAGGTTGTGCTTTAACAGCCGCATTGGTTCTAGAAGATGGATCATAATAAGCATAATACTTATCGTTGTGAGTAAAATCGGCACCAATATCAAAAGAACTAGTTACTTGATATCTTACAATCAGTCCAGCACTAATTTGAGGCTGGTCACCTACATATAAACCATCAGAATATACATTCACTTTTGTATCAGTAGCTTTTACATCATCACGTAAAACTGCTGCAGCGTTGCCTTTCCATCTCCAATCTCCAGCAGATGCAAATGCACCAATTTCTAATTGCTTAGATACTTTTAATTTAGCTTCTGCTTCCACCCCTTTGTGTATAGCACCTTGACCAGAAATCAAAGCTCTATATTGAGTACCATCTGAACTATTTATTAATGGAGAAGTTAAAGAGCGATTTTTAAATTCAGTAAAGTAAGCATTTACTTTAAAGGTTATGTCACTTGAACGGAATCCATATCCAACTTCTGCAGATTTAGCTTCTTCATTTTTAATGTTTGCGTTCACGACATTACCACTATTAATATCAGTTATTTTGGTTGGTGATGAGCCATTATAAACAAAGCCGAAATAAGGAGCTCTACTATAGGCACCAATACTTACAAAAATATTATTTGCTTCATCAATATTATAGTTAGCCCCTGTTTTTAGATTATATCCTGCTATGTTTACTTTAGCCGATTTGATTTCAATATGTGTTGCATTGTATCTATCAACTCTACCATAAAACGTTTCCGATAAAGCACCTTGCAAGAATAAGGATAATTTATCTTTAGTATACTCTAATTGTCCAAACGCTCCTATATAATTAACCAACCCGTCGTTATCATAAGCTATACGATTGTTAGCAGGAGTTACCTTAGTTACATTTACATAAGAACTTACATTTGGGTCAACAGTCGCTGTAGGATTAAATAAATCTTTATAAAAAGCACCACCTACTAAATCTCTAATTTCACGGAAGTGCGTTCCTTTATAAGTTCTGCCATCTAAACCAACGGTTAAATTTAAGTTTGGACTTAATTCTGTATTTAATGTAGATAAAGCGCCCAACCAAGTATGATTATTAATAGAGTTTCTAATAGCAAAAGTAGAACCAGTTTTAGAAGCTGCGTTGGCAACTGAAGCATAGTCCATAATTAATAAGCCATCTGCAGTTCTTAAAGAGGGCGTTGTTCCAATGGTACCACTACCACCACCATGTCCAAAGGAAGCATATACTGAAGTAGTCAATTTGGTTTTCTTATTGATGGTCCAATAATCATTCAAACTAAAAATAGGTTTATGGAAATAGTTGATATTGATATTGTTTTTTGCTGTACTAGCAAATTCATAAACATCTTTATTGTACTTCAAGCCATATTTTGCATATTCTACAGCGCTTAAACGAGTACTTCTTTGGCCATGTTCTTGAGGTGCGCCTAAAGCAGTAAATTGAATTTTATGATTGCCTAAATCTTTTGAATAAGATAAGAAATAAGAATACGCTCTAGTAAAAGTATAATTAACATATCCATTGCCTTGTGTAGTAGATCCTACAAAAGAAAAGGCGCCCTTTTTTGTATTTCCAGTAGACAAAGACAAAACAGTATGAGATTGACCATAATTGGTTAATGATTGTTGAATAGATCCTCCTTTTTCAGCATCGGTTGTTTTAGTAATAATATTCATCGTACCTCCAATAGATTGGATAGCTAATTTAGAAGCACCCATACCTCTTTGTACTTGAATTTGTTTTAAGGCATCTCCAATACCTGCCCAGTTGGAGAAATAAACGGTACCCCCTTCCATATCATTAATAGGTACCCCATTTATTAATACTGCAATATTTTTATTATCAAAACCTCTAATGTTTATTCTTGAATCTCCATACCCACCCCCTGATTTAGTTACAAAGGCAGAAGGCGTAATTCTTAATAATTCAGGTAATTCTTGTGTACCAAGATTCTCTTGTGCAAATTTTGTACTAATAGTTGAAATAGCTACTGGTGTTTTTCTATCTATACCTAAGTTGGCAAAAACAGCCACTTCTTTTAAACCAATAGAAGTGGATTCTAATTCTATAGTCATTCCGTCTTGAGCTTCTACTTTAGCAGTTTTGAAACCAACATAAGATATGGTAATAATTTCTCCTTTTTTTGTTGTCTTCAATTCAAAAGAACCATCTAATCCAGAAGTAATATTTTCTCCTTTTTCACTTGTAATACTAGCATTCGCTAATACTTCTTTGGTTGTTTGGTCAACAATTTTTCCTTTAATTTGAGCAAATGACGATAAGCTTAAAGTCATTAATCCAATCATGATGATGGATATTTTTTTCATGTTTTGTAGTTTAAATGATAAAATATATTTTCTAGTTACTAGATAGTACAATGATTGACTTAATTTAAAATCAAGTCCGAAAAGCCGACAGTCTTATTATGAAAAAGGTCCTTAAATTTCGAATGTAGTTTCTTCTCTATTCAACTTAATAACAACTATTGATAGAACTAATAGAATTCGAAAAGTTAGTATTAGTTTAATACGTTGTAATTATTCTGCAAATTAGTCCAAATTCCGACTAAATAATTAATAAATTTTATAATATGTAGTGGGGAGATTTCAGGGCGCTATTTTTCCAAGGCCAATAAATAAGTGAAAATATTATAACTAATTGATTTTGAATAGTTTAAGTTATAAATTTGTTCATCGATTTGGCTTACCGGCAGGATTCTTTTGGTGGAGCTACTAATAAACACTTCTTTCGCTGTTTTGAGTTCCGACAAGGGAATATCCCTTAGCTCAAACTCAATGCCATGATCTTCAGCCACTTGCAGTATGTTTTTCCTAGTAATCCCTTTGAGCATATTGTTGGCAGGGGTGATGAGCTTATTTTCATTTGTGACCATAAAAATATTAGACCTGGGACATTCGGTAATACTCGCATCCTGGTAATACAAAATATCATCCGCCCCCTTATTTTTCATCCAGGGTTGCAGCCAAATGGCCATTAAATAATCAGTGGTTTTAACATCCGCTAATTGTCGCTGATATTGATAGCTTGCCAAATGAATCCCCTTTGCTGAAAATTGTTGGCTTGGTTGAGCAAGGGTTTGTTCTATTATAATAAGATGTGGTTGAGTAATGGTATATCCATCAGGAGCGTCTCCTCCCGCGATGAGTAAACGAATGCCAGCAAATTCCAAATTGTTTTTTTCAATAAGCGTAGCCACTATTTTTTTTATTTCCTCTTTAGATTCATTGATGGGTAAACGCATCTCTGCAGCTGAATTAAAAAAACGATCTAAATGATCATCAATAAATAAAGGTTGATAATAAGCTACTCTTAAAAAATCAAAAATGCCATATCCTCGCTGAACCAAAAGATCGGATACAGGCACCCCGGCTTTTTCAATAGGTATTATTTCATTATTAGCGTAACAATAAAGCTTATTCAATAGAAAATATTTTAGAAGTGGGCTAAAAGCATTCTCAAGGATTCATTTCAAATGTAAGAAATTAATTTACAGATAAGCAATAGAAAATTATAAATTTAGGACAACACTCGTTTTTAACTAATTTTTTTGACCCTATTAATGCATCCAAGAAGCCGAAAAGCCTTCCAACAAAGCGATAGCTTATTCTAAAATATTCTGAAACAATAACGATTCGAAATAAAAGAGTAAAATCATTTTTTACTTTTAGTTACTATGATGGAAATCATATTTTTAAGTTTCTATTTTTTATATTTTTACATTTTAAATCCTCAAGCGAAAAATATGTCAACGGTAACATTTAAATCTGGTGCACAATTATCAAAAAAATCCATCACCATTTGGCGAATCGTTCAATTTACAATATGGCTATTAGGAGCCGGTATACTAACTTGTTTATTATTTTTCCCGCCCATGGGTGTTTTATTATTTTGGAATCTGCTTATTCCTATCGCCCCTTTTTTATTTGTAGTAGCAGTTGGTATTTGGAGAAATGTTTGTCCATTAGCCACCACAAATTTATTACCAAGGCATTTAGGGCTATCTCAAAGAAAAAAATTAACAGCAAAGCAAATTGGGATCTTTAATGTAATTGCCACTTTTGCATTATTCATTATTGTACCATTAAGGCATTCTATATTTAATAATAATGGCGTGGCCACTGGTATAATGATTATTGTAATGGCCGTGATAGGGATTACATTAGGATTTTTTTACGAATGGAAAAGTGCTTGGTGTTCGGGCTTATGTCCTGTGCATCCAGTAGAAAAATTATATGGTGGTAATGTATTTATGTCTATGCCTAATGCCAATTGTGATAATTGTATGAATTGTGTTATTCCTTGTCCAGATTCTACCCCCAATATAAATCCATTGAGCGCTCATAAAACAGAATACAATGTTTTGAGTGGCATTATGATTATTGGTGGTCTACCTGGTTTTATTTGGGGCTGGTTTCATGTGCCAGATGCTATTGCGATTGAAAACATTGAAAGTTTTTTAAGTGTATATTATATCCCAATGGTAGGATTGGCCATTACCGCTATTGTATATTTTAATATTGATCGAGTCATTAAAGTAGAATACAAGCAAAAGCTTATTAATGTATTTGCTGCGGCAGGCGTGTCCTGTTATTATTGGTATCGATTGCCTGCTTGGGTTGGATTGGGATCTTTCCAAGAGGATGGCGTATTAATTAATTTAAGCAAATCCTTGCCATTATGGATCGTACCCGTAATGAGGATTGTTTCAACTAGTTTCTTTTTTTATTGGTTGGTTCTAAGAAAACCTAACAAGCAAAGCTGGGTAATAAGGCCAGCCTTTGCAAAAAAAATTGCTTAAACTATCAATTGTTAACTGCTAGATAAAGGATTCATTCAATAAAATAAACTAAATTAGTAGACACTTAATTATTGTCTATTAAATAATATTGAATGAATAGATTGCAAACTGCTGACTATCTTGTTTTTTTTCTCTACTTTATATTGATTAGTTCCTACGGATATTACATTTTCAAAAAAAAGAAATCTGGCACAACTAGTTCCACCGACTTTTTCTTAGCAGAAGGGGCCTTAACTTGGTGGGCCATTGGCGCTTCACTGATTGCTTCTAATATTTCTGCCGAACATTTTATTGGCATGTCTGGTTCTGGATTTGCATTAGGATTAGCCATTTCAACTTATGAATGGATGTCCGCTTTTACATTAATATTGGTCGCCGTTTTTATACTACCTATTTATTTGAAGAACAAGATATTTACGATGCCGCAGTTTCTTTCAAAAAGATACAATGACACAGTAAGTACTATTATGGCTGTTTTTTGGTTATTGGTTTATGTGTTTGTGAACTTAACCTCAATTATTTATTTAGGCGCCTTAGCCATTTCCTCTATTACCAATATAAGTTTTGAAATGAGCGTTATAGGATTGAGTGTTTTTGCTGTTGTAGTTACCCTTGGGGGTATGAAAGTAATTGGGTATACCGATGTAATACAAGTAATTGTTTTAATTATTGGCGGATTGGTTACCACTTATTTAGCCATTTCTTTATTATCAGAACAATATGGATATGGTAGTAATATATTGAAGGGTCTTGCAGTTTTAAAAAGAGAGGCGCCTTCGCATTTTCATATGATTTTTGATAAAACCAATAAATATTATCCAGAATTACCTGGACTATCTGTATTAATAGGGGGCATGATGGTGAATAATTTAGCCTATTGGGGTTGCAACCAATATATTGTTCAAAGAGCATTAGGGGCAGATTTAAAAACAGCAAGAAAAGGAATTTTATTTGCTGCCTTCTTGAAATTATTAATTCCGATCATCGCAGTACTTCCTGGAATTGCGATGTATGTATTGCATCAAAAAGGAATGTTTCAAAAAGAAATGTCTGATCTACATGGAATAATAAAACCAGATCATGCCTATCCAACACTTATGAATTTATTACCAGCAGGATTAAAAGGTGTTGCTTTTGCTGCTCTTACTGCAGCAATTGTTGCCTCCTTAGCTGGTAAAGCGAATAGTATCTCCACCATTTTTTCATTAGATATTTATAAAAAATTTATTAATAAAAATGCATCTGAAAAAAAATTAGTTCATATTGGAAGGTGGGTGGTGGTGGTAAGTATGTTGGTGGCAGCTATTGTTTCACCTGCTTTACGTTCATTAGATCAAGCTTATCAATTTATTCAAGAATACGTAGGATTTATTTCACCGGGTGTATTGGCTATTTTTTTATTAGGATTTTACTGGAAGCGAACCAATTCTTCTGCTGCCTTAGCGGGTGCCTTATTAACTATCCCCATTTCAACTGTATTAAAGTTTTTACCACAATGGACCAACAACGCGTTCCCTATTTTTCCTTTCTTGGACAGAATGTCCATTACTTTTGGATTGATTGTCTTGGTAATGATTGCTATTAGTTTGGCTCAACCTAAAAAAGAAAATAACACCAATGCGATAGAAGTAGATACTGCCATGTTTAAAGTAAGCCCTGGGTTTCTTATAGGATCTGTAGTAATTACAGGCATTTTAGCAGCCCTGTACACTGTATTTTGGTAGCAGCAATGGGGAATGAACAAAATAGGCATTCAAATAATTTGCCCATTTTATAAAAAAAGCCGATTTTTAACAAGGAATAAAAAATAAACTTTCTATGGATAATAATAAACCTCTTGCCAATTTAGATGAATGGGAAATGGATGTCTTGAAAAGATACCCTGATCCGGATGCGATTGCAACCAACAAGGCAACCGAGGCCTTTAGAAATTATGAAGCAGAGCAAAGAGATACTGTAAAAGAATTTTACCGTTTAAATCATCAGTATCAATCTTATGATTTTGTACTTCGTAAAAAAACCGATTTTTTACAGTTCAATAAAAAAGAAATGGCTATTTGGAAAGCTTTTGATTTTTTAAATGAACTAGTAGATGATTCAGATCCTGATACCGACCTAGATCAAATGCAACACTTATTACAAACTTCCGAAGCCATTAGAAATGATGGTCATCCAGATTGGATGGTATTAGTAGGTTTGATTCATGATATGGGGAAAGTATTGTGTTTATTTGGAGAACCGCAATGGTCCGTTGTGGGAGATACCTTCCCTGTGGGTTGTGCTTATTCAGATAAAATAGTGTATCCCGAATTTTTTAAAAATAATCCCGATTACAACCACGAAATATATAGTCAAAAATTTGGCGTATACGCACCTAACTGCGGGTTAAAAAATGTACATATGTCTTGGGGTCATGATGAATATGTATACCACATGATGAAAGATTATTTACCTGAAGAAGCTTTGTATATGTTACGTTATCATTCATTTTATGCACAACATCGTGAAAGTGCCTACAATCATTTAATGGACGAGCATGATCACGAAATGTTTAAGTGGGTAAAATTATTCAACCCTTATGACTTGTATTCAAAAAATCCAAATCAAAAAAGTTGGGAAGAATTACAACCTTACTATAAAGCATTGGTAAAAAAATACTTACCTGAAACTTTGAAGTTTTAAGTATTTTATTAAACCCTATCTATCAATGTATGTTCCATCTTTATTGATACAATTGATTAAAAAGCATTTTATAACTACTATGTGTTTGGCCTCTGAAAGTAATTTCTGGCCCATATACAAACAGCTTTCCCTTGCCTACTTTGGCTTCAAAAGCGGCAATACCATCTTGTAAATAAGCTTGACCAAAAGCCCAACCGCTTCTTAAAGTTTTATCGCTTGCATACCAAGCCAAGGGTGTCACTTCTTTATGCGCAATTGCATCTGGCAATAATTTAAATACGGGACTAGCACTAAAATATACATCGGTCTTTGCTTTCATCCCCCAATTAGTTTTGTTTTCATTATCCACTGTTATTTGCATGATACTTCCAGGAATATAAAATTTTTCACCAGGTAAGTTCTTTTCTTTCCCAGCAACCATTTCCACCAATGCGTTTCTAACTGGTACCTTTAAATGATAGGCTAAGTTGGCACTCGAACCAATAGTAATTATTTTTCCTCCTTTATCTAAAAATTCTTGTAAAGCAGGAATAGACTTTTGAGTATTTATTTTACCCAACCTGTTTTGAAATTCTTGTGGAATTTCTGCAGCAATAGGTTCTTTCTCTTCATAAGGAGAAGCAGCTTCTGCTTTAATGGAAGGAATAGCTCCATCCACAAAAACAATTACATCATATTGATCTTTTAATGATCCAGCATCAATTTGTTTAGGATAAATAAGTTGGAAAGGAAAATGGTATTGTTCAAAAATCCATCTCACCCATCCTGATGACATGGATCCACCATACTTATCCCAGAGTGCAATTCTTTGCGCATTTACTTTATCGTTAATCCCTTCAGGCTTTTTATTTACACTGGTAAATCTAATGCCTTGTTCTGCGCTTAATTTTTCTATTTGTAATTCTACATTTTTATTTGTTGCAACAAAATAGTGCTCTTTATTTTTTAATACTTCTACCCCTGCATTTAAAAATTCATTAACCGCCACATAAGCAGCATTTTCATTGGTAGAAAAAGTATAGCCTACCCAGTCTTTATCTGCTTTATTAATTTGACCCACTGGTTTTTGAATATCACCATAAGCCAATGCTTCAAAGGGTCCTGTAAAGTCGTCTAGTATTCTGTCAAACTCAATGCCCATAGTAAAAGCAGGCGTCCAACCTGCTGCATCGTAAGGTCTCACCGGAGGACCACCTGGATATAAAAAATCATTAGGATGATCCTGTGGTTCAAACATATCTAACACATGAGGGCGAAATGCTTGATTGGTTTTAACAATATAAGACCCCGCTAAATACTTTTTTGTACCCACCATAAAATCAGCACTTGCTCGATGTACTTTAATGCCGCTTTTAATTAAAATATTTATAAATTGAATTGCGGTAGTAGATTGATTAATTGGAATGATATAGCCTCTCGGATCTCTAAGCTCAGGATTTTTATACACTTTATCATAATAAGCCAATGAAATGGTATCAGGCTTATTGTCTTTTTTTTCTGCTTTATATAATTCAGTAATTAAGTCTGATTTTTTAGGAGACATCGTCCAACTATCTTTATTGCCTGCTTCAATACTATGCCTACCCATAGTATAAATATTCAATAACAATTCATCTTTATACCTAGCTGCATAATTTAAAACGGCATAGTTTAAAGAGATAGAATAATCAATGGAATTTTTAAAATACCATTTTTGTGGTATAATAGGAAATGGATTAGCACTAGAAGGAATAAGTCTTTGAGGTACCAAAGGAATACTCATCGGGGTTGGGTTGCCAATAATTTCTGTTAGCAGTCCAATAATATTATGATAATAGGCGGTGGTTCTTAATCCTCCATTCCACCAAGTAGAATAGACCGATCCACCTTTCATGGTATACCCTGGTTTGCCTTCTGCATTCAAACGACTACTCATGGCTGCACCCAAAGCATCAATACCTGTTATCAATAATGGATCATATACATAATTAAATGGATCACGATACGGTGGCCCTGCAACAACAGTACCTGGAGGGCCTGTTTGATGGTGATTATAAAGTACTTGAGGCATCCATTCGATATATTGTTGACGACTCATATTTCTAGATTCACTCATATTGTTCATAAAAAAATCTCGATTGTTATCATGCCCAATGTATTTTTCATATAAGCGAGGTAAATAGGAAGTAGATCTTTTTAAGGTATCGCTATTTCTCATATACCAATTAGAAACCAATTCTTGCCCATCAGGATTGGCATGAACAAATAATATAATTGTAGATTTTAAAATACGTTTTGTTTCTTCGTCTTCCCTTGTAATAATTTGATAAATAGATTCTATCCATTGATGAATGCCCGTAACCTCTGTTGCATGTAAACCTCCATCAATCCATACAACCGCTTTTCCTTCTTTAGATAGTTGCGTAGCTTCTGCTAATGTTAAATTTTCAGCATGCGCTAGTTTTTGAGCAATCGATTTATACTTTTCTAAATTGGCTAAATTATTAGGGTCTGAAACAATTAGCATGTATTGATTGCGGCCTTCTTCGGTCTTGCCTATCACTTGTAGTTTCACTTTTTTAGAAGTAGCTGCTAATTTTTTTATATAAGATTCTGTTTGTGTGAAATTAGCCAGTTGATAATTATCACCTATGGCAAAACCAAAATGTGATTTAGGAGTTGGTATATTTTGTGCAGACACGAAAAATCCTGTGGACACAATCAATACAAGTAGAAATATTATTTTACGCATGATAGAAGATTTAAATAAGAATATTTTAAATTAATAATAATTATAGTGAAGAAATTTTATTGCGCATGGGCTTGTCTGTCAATAATAAATTGAATTAAATCATCCAATACAATATTTGCTCTAGCGCAAGCATCATCAATATCCTCTCTAGAAACGTTAGCAGCAAATGCTTTGTCTTTAATTCTTTTCTTAGCTCCTTTTAATTCCATCCCATGATACCCTTCTGGTCGCATTAATGAATAAGCATGAATTAATCCAGAGAGCTCATCAAAAGCATAAAGCATTTTGTCCATATTGGTAATGGGTTCTACTCCAAAATGAATAGGCCCATGAGAGGCTATGGCTCTAATAATTTCAGGATCAATTTGTTTGTCCTCCAAGTATTCAATAATTTTTTTACAATGTTGTTCGGGCCATTGATCCCAGTCTGCATCATGCAAAAGCCCGGCCATTTCCCAACGCCATTGATCAGTTGCTGATAAATTTTCTTTTTCCTTCGCCCAAGATTTCATTAAATAAGCCACTTGCTTCATATGTAATTGCAGCTTGGGATTCAAAACCCAAGAGGTAAATAAATCATTGGCTTCCATGACCGAAAGAACATTGCCTTTATGGGCAGGATTTCCAAACTCAGTTCTTCCTAAAATTAATGACATTTCTTTTTACTTTTTTTAAAGTTACTACTAGTACCCTTTATTTTCAATTTTTTATTAAATTTTTAAGCAGTGCAATTACTTATAGTTATTTGCTTGTTTTAATAGTTTGAATTTTACCATTCATTAAAACTTTGACATTGGCTTGCGTGTTAGATTTTATTTTTACATTGGTAACTTGACCAGCACTCCAGCTCATATCAATTTCATAATTTCCTCTTGTTTTAATGCCTTTTACAGCCCCTGCAGGCCATGCCTTAGGCAAGGCAGGTAACAATTCAATATAGTCAGCATTAGACTGTACTAGCATTTCAGCCACAGCAGCAGCACCTCCAAAATTACCATCAATTTGAAATGGAGGATGTGCATCTAATAAATTAGGATAAGTACCTCCAGCATTGTTGTAATTTTCTTTTGTTTCATCAGGAGGAACATACTTTAATAATTCACGATACATTTTATACGCATGGTCTCCATCTTTTAATCTAGCCCATAAATTAATTCTCCAGCCTTTGGACCAGCCTGTTGTTTCATCCCCTTTTAATTCTAAAGATCTTTTCGCAGCAGCAGCAAAGACGGGGGTTTTATCTACTGTTACATGAGTACCAGGAAACAACCCATACAAATGACTTTGGTGGCGATGCTTGGGCTCGTTGTCTTCCCAATCATAATACCACTCTTGTAAATTACCCGCTTTCCCTACTTGATATCCATGTAAGTTATTTAAAGCTGCACTAATTTTTAAAGTAAACTCATTATCGTTTTTTAAAATCTTTTGTGCTGCGATTATATCTAAAAACAATTCTCTTATCATTGCTAAATCGGCAGTACCGCCAGCAAGAACAGATCCTATAAAACCAGTTGGGGTTTTAAAAGTATTTTCAGGAGAAGTGGAGGGGGAAGTAATTAATTGACCACTGCTATCTGGTATTAAAAATGCCAAACAAAATTCTGCAGCACCACGCATTAAGGGATACGCTTTTTGTTCTAGGAAATTTTGATCTTGTGTAAATAAATAATGTTCCCATAAATGTGCGGATGCCCAAGTGCCTCCCATGGTCCAATTGGCCCAGCTTGGATCTCCATTACCAAAATTACCTACGGGGTTAGACATAGCCCATATATCTGAATTGTGATGAGCCACCCAACCTGGCATATTATAAAATGTTTTAGCGGTAATTTTTCCAGTGGTAGAAAGATTCCCAATGAATTGCAAAAAAGGTAGATGCATTTCAGACAAATTGGTGTTTTCAGCCAACCAATAATTTTCTTGTGCATTAATGTTGATAGTATAATTACTAGACCAAGGTGGTTGAAGATAATGATTCCACAATCCTTGTAAGTTAGCTGGCACACCAGGCGTGCGGGAACTAGCTATTAATAAATATCTGCCATATTGGAAATATAAAGTTTCTAAATAAGGATCTGATTCCCCTTTGGCATAACGTTTTAAGCGTTCATCGGTGGGTAAATTAACCAAAACCTTATCTGCTAATTTTAATTCAACACGTTTAAAATAGCTTTGATAATCCTTAACATGTTGCTTTTTTATTTCCTCCCAGCCTGTTTGTTTGGCATGATTTAATTGCGATTCTGCAATGGCAACATTATTTAACCCTTTAGTAGCAGGGTCCTTATCAAATCCGTTGAAACTGGTTGCCATAGAAATATAAATAGTCGCTTCTGTTGCACCAGCTAAACTTAAAGAAGAGTCAGTTTTTGTAATTTCACCCGTCGTAGATTGAATTTGAATATTGGCTGTAAAACGAGTCCCCCTTTTGCTATCATACATAATAGCATTTCGAGTTTTGGGTAAATAACTTGGATCTGCTTTTATAGGCGCTACTCCATTTATTTGAATGGTATTATTGGTATTGGTGGTGGTGTGTTGTAAAAGAGATTGTAAATGAACAGTAAAACCCAAGGAGCCCACTTTTTTACTAGTTAAATGGATAGCCACTATTTTATCAGGGTTAGACACCAAGTACTCTCTTTCTATACTATTATTATTAGAAGTAGTTTTAACTTTTGCTATGGCTTGATCAATATCTAATTCACGATAATAATCTGTGATATAGGGGTCATCATTTATTTCTAAAAATAAAGTACCCAAGGGTGCATAAGATTCAGAAAATTTACCTTGTAATTTTTTTATTAATTCTCCGGCTTTTTTGTAATTTTTTTCTTGTAATGCTTTTCTTACAGCTGGCAAGTTTTTATACGCTTGCGGATTCATATTGGCATTTACGGGTTCGCCCGACCATAAGGTAAGATCATTTAAATATATTTTATCTGTAGCAATGCCTCCAAATACAGTAGCACCTTGACGTCCATTGCCTATTACCAAAGCTTCTTCAAAATACTTTGCAGGTTGATCATACCAAAGTTTAAGTGGTTGTTGAATAGACGCTACCGGAATATTAGCAGAGACCTGCTTTGGTGCTTGCTTTTTTTTAATTTGTTTTTTCTGTGCAAATAAAATTACCGGGCAACAAACCACCATCAAAATAACTTTGTGCAATTTCATAGAAAATAAATTGTAATTCGATTTAAAGGTTTTTTCTTTTATTTTTTAGCTTTAATAATCGTTAAAATTTTATCTAAATCATTTAATTGTATGGCCAATTCTACTTTTAGTTCTTCGAAAACTTTGTAAGAGCCTGCTGTTGGTTTGTAATCTCCAGATTCCACCACACGCATTAAAGCTGCTAATTTATTATCTAATTTAATAGGGTAATTTAATGGGTCTTGTGAACTTTGATTTTTTACTTGATATAAATTTTCTTCAATTGAAGAAAGTTTTTCCATGAGTATTTTTATTTCATTCGTACGTTTTGGTTTTGAAGTAGTCAATTCTGTTTTAAGTTTCTCTTTGATGGCTCTAATATGTATAACAGCATCATTGGCTTTACTTACTTCATCTCTAATTTGAATTGATAATTTAAATTTTTCTTCCACATCTGCTATATTAATATCTGTAGCTCTTGGATCTAATTTGATATCAAAAGGTTCCGTTACCGACTTTCCACCTGAAGTCATCCTAACTTGGTACTTACCTGGAACTGCCATTGGGCCTGTGTATACAGGTGCACCCCAAAAAATCATGCCTTTAAAATAAGAAGCACCAGGATATTTTAAGTCCCATTCAAATTTATTTAATCCAGGCTTAATAACTGGTGCAACTGGCTTTCTATCATCTTCATCCTCTTCCACGATAGCGCTGTCCTTTTTTTCTTTTGGAACTGCTCCGATAAATGTTTGAATGGCTACCCCTTCCTTATTTAAAATTTCAATTTTTAAATCATTTGCTTCTTTGTCTAAATAATATTGAAATACTGCTTTTTGAACATTTCTAACAGCATAATATGGTTTAAATAGATGTACCCCTGCTTGTATACCTTGGTCTTTGGTTCTTACAGGAGAAATATCATCTAACACATAAATGGAACGGCCATGGGTGGCAATAACAATATCTTTCTCCGTAACCCTAATATCAGAAACTTGCACATCAGGTAAATTTAAACTCAAGGATTCCCAGTTGTCGCCATCATTGTAAGAAACCCAAATTCCATGTTCAGCACCAGCATACAATAAACCTGGTCTTGTTATATCTTCTCTAATCGCATGCACATAATCATCTGCGCGAATACCAACAATAATTTTTTTCCAGGTAGTGCCAAAATCAGTGGTCTTCCAAATATAAGGTGTGCGATCATCCATTTGATAACGTTTCGCTGCAATATAAGCTGTGCCTACATTAAAGCGGGACGCTTCTATAATACTTACCCTCGTATTTTTAGGCATGTCAGTAGGTGTAATATTGATCCAATGTTTACCGCCATCTTTTGTAAGATGCACTAAGCCATCATCTGATCCTGCCCAAATAATATTTACATCTTGATAAGAGGGCGCTAATGCAAAAACAGTTCCATAAATTTCTGGACCATTCATGTCACGTGTAATTACGCCGCCACTTACGCCTAATGTAGTTGAATCATTATAAGTTAAATCGGGACTAATTTGTTCCCAACTTTGTCCTTCATTAGTCGTTTTCCAAACATGTTGAGAACAGGTAAATAAAACATTGGGATCCACTGGAGAAAAAACGATAGGATAAGTCCATTGCCATCTTTCTGGTAATGTTTTAGCTTCTTCCCCAGAAAAAAATCTTGGATATACTTGTACATCACGTCCCTGACCAGTCATTCTATTAATACGTGTAAGCAATGCACCCTGACTACCTGCATAAAAAATATCAGGATTCTTTGGATCTTGTGTAATATAACCACTTTCACCGCCACCCACTTCATAAGCAAAGCCAATGCCGGCTTTAGTAGTATTGGTTCTTACAGCCCTGTGTTTATAATCCTCACTCGGTAAGGCAATGGTAGAATTGTCTTGTTGTGCTGCCGCTACTTGATAAGGAAAATCACTAGTGGTCGTAATATGATATAATTGTGCAGTTGGAAAATCTTCATCTGTCCAACTTAAACCACCATTAATGGAAACAGTACCGCCGCCATCATTGGAGCTGGCCATGCGCATTGGATCAGTAGGGTCAATCCATAAATCATGGTTGTCTCCATGAGGCACTGTAATTTCTGTTTTAAAAGTAACCCCACCATCGGTAGATTTATAAAAATTTACATTCAATCCATACACTGTGTTTTTATCTTTTGGATCGGCTACAATTCTTGAATAATAAAATGCACGTTGGCGTAATTTTCTTTCATTGTTCACTATTTTCCAATTAGCACCTCCATCATCAGAACGGTACAATCCACCATCAGGTGATTCGACGATAGCCCACACTCTATTGCTGTCTACAGGAGAAACCGTTACACCAATTTTTCCAACCACTTTGGGCATACCTGGATTTTTTGAAAGTATTTGCCAACTTGCGCCCCCATTGGTAGATTTATATAAAGCAGACGTCCCCACATCAGCCCACATTTTATAGGGGGTTCTGTATACTTCCCAAATGCTGGTATAAATAGTTTCTGGATTTTGCGGATCAATTACTAAATCTTCTGCGCCTGCTTTGTCATTCACAAATAAAACCTTCGTCCAAGTTTTTCCACCATCCATCGTTTTAAATACACCACGATCATCATTTGGACCATAGGCATGACCCAATGCAGATACATATACTATATCGGGATTGGTAGGGTGCACACGAACTCTAGAAATAGTTTGTGTATTTTTTAATCCTATATTTTTCCAGGTTTTTCCACCATCCATTGATTTATATACCCCATCCCCCTGCATGATATTTCCTCTAAATTCTGTTTCTCCTGTTCCAATATAAATAATATCAGGATTGGTAGGAGAGACCGCGACTGCGCCTACTGAAGAACTTGTCAATTGGCCGTCTGTAACGGGTTTCCAATTTAAACCTCCATCGGTTGTTTTCCAAAGACCACCACCTACTGCCCCAAAATAATATTCATTCTTACGGCTCGGGCTACCGGAAATGCCCAAAGAACGCCCCCCGCGATTGGGTCCAATATTTCTCCAAGTCATTCCTTTCAAAACACTGGTTGAATCTTGTTGAGCAAAAAGAGTGACACTCAATAGCAATGCCACATTTAAAAAAATGATACCATGCGTACTTGTTTTCATACTTTAAATTTTTATTTTTATTTAGACCACTTATTATTGGAGGCATTAAAATCTGGCAATAATTTATCTGGATCATAAGTTACTGATTCAATCGCTTCCTTGCAATTGTATTTAAAAGTCCAGGAAATATTTCGTTCCCAAATTTCCACAGGTAATTTTATACGATCCGTTTTTCCATTAGTAAATTTAATTTCTAAAACAACAGGCATGACCATTTGTTCTAAATTGTCTAATGTAATTAATGCCCCTTTAGATACATCATTACTATCTATGTACTTCACTTCACTTACTGCTACATCTAATCTCCAATTATTAACAAACCAACCTCTCCAAAACCATTGTAAACTTTCACCAGCTACATTTTCAATAGTTCTAAAAAAATCATCGGGGGTAGGATGTTTAAAAGCCCACCTTTCAATGTAGGTAGTAAACGCAAGGTCAAAACGCTCTTTACCCAAAATTTGTTCACGTAATAAAGTAAGTCCTTCACCTGGTTTACGATAGGACAAAGTGCCATTATTTCTTTCTTTATAATTATCCACATAACTTAAAATGGGTTCAAGTTCAAGCGCTGTATATCTATTGGCAATATCATTTTTATCAACTGGTACATTAGATTTATATTCACCATTATTAAAATCGGCTTGCGATAATGTATTTATAAATGTATTAAATCCTTCATCCATCCAACCATATAATCTTTCGTTGGATCCTACAATCATGGGGAACCAAGTATGTCCAAATTCATGGTCATTCACACTCATAAGACCAGCAGTTTTAGCACGAAATCCACAAAATACAATACCTGGATACTCCATTCCTCCCACATTGCCTGCAACACAGGTGGCAGCAGGATAAGGATAGGTATACCATTTAGCAGAATTGTATTCAACAGATTTTTTTACATATTCTGTAGAACGTCCCCAAGCTGTATCGCCATTGCTTTCCACAGGATAAGCGGAAATAGCCATTGATTTTTTTCCCTCTGGTAAATTTATTTTTGCCGCATCAATAATAAAAGAAGAAGAAGCTGCCCAAGCAACGTCGCGTGCATTATTAATTTTAAAATGCCAGGTGCGCTCTTTGTTTGTTATAGGGTTTGGATTTTCTTTTTCTACTTCTTCAGCCGTTCTAATTAAAATAGTTTTATCCGACGCGGCTGCAATAGTCCAACGCTTTAGTTGTTCGGTGGTATACACTTCTTTAGGATTCATTAATTCACCAGAACCTACCACAAAAATATTGGCAGCTGCAGTGATGGATAAATCAAAGTTGCCATACTCTAAATAAAATTCACCAGGTCCAGTATAAGGATGTGTATTCCACCCAAGCACGTCATCAAATACACACATTCTAGGATACCATTGTGCTACCGTAAATATTTTTCCATTTTTGGTGGATAGAACACCCATTCTATCAGATCCATAGTCCGGTGAAATAAATGAATAGGTTATTTTAATTTTTATATTTCCACCATTGGCTGCAATGGCTTTTGGTAAAAAAATTTGCATACGCGTATCTTCAATCAAATACTTAACATCCGTAGTCATTTCATTTTTGGATCCAGTTAAAAGGCTTACCGATTTTATTTTATAGCCCGCATCAAATTGCTGACCATGACCTGCATTCCTACTTCCATTTAATGGAACAATGGCATTGCCCCTAGAATTCTCTTTAAATAAATTTTGATCCAACTGCATCCAAATAAAATTCAAATGCTGTGGGCTATTGTTGGTATAAGATAAAATTTCTGTACCGCTTATTTCGTTGGTGGCTTCATTCAACTTAACAGCTAATTGATAGTCCGCTTTATTTTGCCAATATTTCGGTCCAGGCTCGCCAGAAGCAGCCCTATATTCGGTTCCATTTTGGGTATAAAAAAAAGGTGCAAACGCGTCATGATAATTATATTTAGAAGAAGAAGTCGATATTGTTTGTGCTATCACTGATTTTGGAAAGCTTACAACAAGTAATAAAAGGACCAAAAAAGAGAAAAATTTATTCATACTATATAAATTGAGACTACTAATTTACAACAAATAATGCTCCTAATAGGGGTAAGCTATATAAATGAGGGGCGTAAATAAAGCTTGATAATTAATGATTTATAAAGTAAAAAAGTTGAATTTGTCTTATCTTTGCAGTATAAAAAAATAAAATATGACTCAAAATATAGTTATCGCTGTTTGGATAGTATCTGCTATCTATTGTATTTATAAATTAAATAAAAGATCTAAATCCATTTCTTTAGATGGTGTTATTGGATATACTCCTGGGCTAGAAGTAATTATGGTAATCGTATTGGGCCCTTTATTGGCTGTAATTGACATATCGCTTACCTGGATAAGAATATACAAAGAAGCGGAAGAAGCAAGAAGAAGAGCAAAATAGTATTATATATAATTTTATTTATAGTTGTTTGAAGATTTACAGCAGCTCTATTTTAAAACTTATTTGATTTTAATTTCAAAAGGCCTCCAATCAACCGGGGGCCTTTTCTGTTATAGGAAATAATATAGAATCCTACTGAAAAATATTTATAAAATCAGTACATTTAAAGACTGCATTTGTTAAAAAATAATGGACCAAATAAAACCATGAAACTAAATAAAATCTTTCTTTCTTTAGGGTTACTTCTGATTTCCCTTTCTTCCATTTACGCACAACCTGATTCAAAAATTATTGCAGGAATGGCGGTAGACAGATTAAAACCTTACGACAATTTTATACAAAGCGAGATAGAGCAACATAAAATTTCTGGTGCTGTTTCACTTATTATGCGAAACGGAGTGATTGTTCAAAATAAAGTTTTTGGTTATAAGGATGTGGATAATAAAGTAGCCATGAAAACAGATGATCTATTTTATATACAATCCATGACCAAGCCCATTATTACAGTAGCCTTTATGATGTTATTTGAAGAAGGACATTTTTTATTAACCGACCCAGTTTCTAAATATATTCCAGAATTCAAAAACATGCGCGTTATTAAAAATATTGAGGACGGCATACATGGAAAAACAGAAACCTTAAAAAGTGAAATAACCATCGCTCAATTATTAAGTCACACTGCTGGTTTAACGCATGGTATAAATGGAAATAAATTTGATGGAGAATGGATAAAAGAAGTTTATGGAAAACCTTGGAATAACATCAAAGAAAGAACCCTAAGCTTTACAACATTGCCTATGATAGGACAGCCTGGAAAGCAATGGTATTATAGCGCTGCACCCGATTTGCTTTCTACTTTAATAGAAAAATTTTCAGGAAAAACAACCGATGAATTTTTAAAAGAAAGAATTTTTAATCCGTTGGGGATGAGCAATACAGGATACAATTTAACAGAAGAACAAATGGCACGCGTGGTAAAAGTATATAATGTAGAATCCAATGGTACCCTTAGTTTAGTAGAGAGACAACCTCAATCAAAAGACAATAAAGTATGGAGCGGAATGAACGGATTGTTTTCTACGCCCGAAGATTATTTAAAATTTTGTCAAATGCTTATGAACCATGGCAGCTGGAATGGGAAACAATATTTAAGTCGTAAAACAATCGATATCATGACAAAAAATCATGTAGGCGATATGTATATTAAATCCAACACAGACAGACAGGGTGAAGGCTTTGGTTATGGATTTGCTGTTATTGAAGATGTTGCGAAAACAAATCAATTAGGTTCTAATGGTTTATTTTATTGGTCTGGTGCTTTCAATACGCACTTTTTTATTGACCCTAAAGAAAATTTAATTTCAATATTTTTTACACAATCTAACCCACACGATATTTTCTATCACATGAAAATGAGACAGTTTGTATATCAAGCGATTGTTGATTAAGCTAGTTTAGAATAAATATTTATTAAAATTAGAAACATGAAAAAATATTTTTTATTTCTGTGTTGCCTACTCAGTCTATTATCTAACAAAAGAGTATGCGCACAAAAACTTACTGAAAATATTAAATTGAATCAGGTAGGATTTTATACGAATGCGCCTAAACAAGCAATTGTTACGGGAGGGAGCGCTGAAAAATATTTTTACATTACCTCTACCAACTTAAGAGATACCTTTTTCACTGGCACATTAGGTACAATCAATAAATCAGCTTATTCAACTACCGTTACCCAGATGGCGGATTTCTCTACTTTTCAAAAAAAAGGAAATTATGTACTACTTATCAATAAGCTAGGGCATTCTTATATATTTAGCATTAACGACGACCTACTTAAAAACACATTGAACGCTTCACTTAAAGCATTTTATTATCAAAGAGCCTCCATGCCACTGGAGGAAAAATTTGCGGGAAAATGGGCAAGAGGTACTGGGCATCCAGATAATAAAGTATACGTACATCCATCAGCCGCCTCCAAAGAAAGACCTGCTGGATTTGTAATTGCTAGTCCTGGTGGTTGGTATGATGCGGGTGATTATAATAAATACATCGTTAACTCAGGTATTACCATGGGTACTTTATTGTCTGCTTATGAAGATTTTCCGGAAGCTAGTTCTTTGGTAAATCCTACGATACCCCATTCAAAAGGAGTTCCTGCCATTATTGAAGAAAGCGTTTATAATTTAAGGTGGATGTTAACCATGCAAGATCCAAATGATGGTGGTATATATACAAAATGCACCAATGCTGTATTTGATAGCATGATTCTTCCTGGCATTACCACTGCACCAAGATATGTTGTGCAAAAAAGCACGGCAGCTGCTTTAGATTTTGTAGCGGTTACAGCACAAGCAGGTCGCATCTTAAAAAAATTCCAACAAGCCTTCCCTGGATTAGCAGATAGTTGTGTGGCCGCTTCATTAAAAGCATGGCAATGGGCATTAGTCAATAAAAATGTGGCTTACCATCAAGAGGCAAATAATAAAATGTATACTCCAGCCATCACCACTGGAGGCTATGGCGATAGTCATTTTGAAGACGAATGGTTTTGGGCAGCAGCCGAAATGTATTGTTCAAATCCAAAAATTGAATACCTAAAAATTATTGAAGAAAATCAAAAAGAAGTTATAATGCAAGTGCCCAGCTGGAATCAAGTGGCTATGCTAGGTTATTATACTTTGCTTAGAAAGCAAAAAAATATTTCGTCTTTATTGAATATCCAAACGATAAATAAAAATGTATTGGCCATAGCGGATACTTTTGTACAAAAAATGAATGTCAATGCCTTTAAAACCATAATGGGGCAGAGTGCAAAAGATTTTATTTGGGGAAGTAATTCGGTGGCGGCCAATCAGGGGATACTTTTAATCAATGCTTATTTAATTTCAAAAAATAAAAAATATTTAGACGCAGCATTAACTAATGTTGATTATATATTAGGTAGAAATGCTACTGGCTATAGTTTTATAACAGGTGTCGGAAGTAAAACCCCTATGCATCCGCATCATCGGCCATCCATTGCAGATGGAGTAATAGAGCCTGTTCCAGGCTTATTAGCAGGCGGTCCTAATCCAGGAAGACAAGATGGTTGTGTTTACGAATTTACTGAAACAGAAACAGCCTACACGGATGTAGACTGTTCTTATGCAAGCAATGAAATTGCAATTAATTGGAACGCGCCACTTGTTTATTTATTAAACGCCATGAATGCCTTAAAAAAACAAGCGGGTTATGTAAAAAAATAAATTACTTTTTTAACTATTTATTTTTATACAATTTGTCTAATAATTCATAACGCTCATCGTTCACTGCTTTTTCGGTTCTTGATTTTACATCAATCACCATTACTGGAGGTGTAGGATCATTCGCGGTTACCATCTTGAATTCATGTCATTCCAAATAAGCAGTTGCATGGGTCTTGGTCCAAATTTTTTTGTTTCTTTCACCCCTTTCCAAGAAACAATTGGTTGAGGATCTTTCCAACGTAGGTCTCCCACAGGTGGTTTAGCAAAAGGAATGCCGAAATAAGTTTGAATACCTGATTTCGTATCATAATTACCTTGTATAATTCCATTTCTATAGATGTTTGTACAGAAAAGCCATTGTTATTGGCTTGTGCCAAAACAAAAAGGGAGCATATGCTTAAGCTTAAAGCAAGAAATGTTTTTTACAGAAGTACACAATTTATTAAAAAATTTAATTAACTTCATAAGCAATTAATAAAATTATGAAAAAACAAATATTCTTAGCTATTGCTATCGCTACTACACTGGGTGTAACTGCTCAAGTAAAAGGAAAACCAGAAGATACAGAGTATTATACTCCAGTACCTAATAAGGTAACGCCTGCAAAAGGAATTACTAGTGCACCTTCGGATGCGATTGTTTTATTCAATGGAAGCAATATGGATGAATGGGAATTAGAAAGAAATCCTTCGAATGATAAAAAATGGGACCTGGTGGAGGGCACTATGCGTGTAAGCAAAACCAATGGTGATATTCAAACCAAAAGAAAGTTTATGAACTTTCAATTGCATATAGAATATAATATACCAAGTGATATTACCGGTTCTGGACAAGCAAGAGGAAATAGTGGTATTTTTTTAGCTTCCTTGCCAAAAGGAAT
This sequence comes from Sediminibacterium ginsengisoli, assembly GCA_945865545.1. Classification (GTDB taxonomy): domain Bacteria; phylum Bacteroidota; class Bacteroidia; order Chitinophagales; family Chitinophagaceae; genus Sediminibacterium; species Sediminibacterium ginsengisoli_F. The sequence goes on from CAMBEQ010000019.1 coordinate 23,956, forward strand.
TGGCAATGCAGGTGGATATGAAATACAAGTTTTAGATAATTATACCAACACCACTTATGTCAATGGACAAGTTGGAAGCATCTATAAACAAACCCCTCCTTTAGTCAATGCTGCATTGCCTCCAGGAGAATGGCAAACCTATGATATTATTTGGACAGCTCCTTTATTTAACGAAGATGGTACTTTAAAATCAGCTGCTAGAATTACTGCGTTTCACAATGGCGTTTTAGTACAAAATGATTTCGCGTTAAAAGGAGATACGCCTTATATAGGTCAACCAGTGTATGTAAAACACGGCGCAAGCCCAATTAAATTACAAGCACACGGTGATAAAAGTGAACCGCTTAGCTATAGAAATATTTGGGTAAGACCTTTGTAGAAAAAAAATTATTTTTAAAATAACATGGTAGCCATTACCTGGATCGTTTTAGTAATACTTGCAATTTGGTTTATTTATATTTTTGCAATTGATATTTTAAAAAATAAAAATAATTTAGAAAAAGTAAGTTGGGTAAAAACTGGCTTGATTGGTTTTGTAGTTAATTTTTTTGATGTATTAGGTATTGGTGCATTTGCCCCACAAACTGCCTTATTAAAATTTACAAAACAAACTAGTGACAAGTTAATACCGGGCACCATGAATGTAGCGAATACCTTGCCGGTACTAATTCAAGCGATTATATTTATACAAGTAATTCAAGTAGAGCCTATTACGCTACTAGTTATGTTTGCAACGGCAACCGCTGGTGCTATTTTAGGCGCTGGTATTGTTTCAAAACTATCCGAAAATAAAATTAGATTCACAATTAGCATCGCCTTATTAGTGACAGCTGGTTTTATGTTTGCCAATAAAATGCATTGGATACATGGTGAAGGGGTGGCCATAGGACTTCATGGCTGGAAGTTGGTGGTGGCTGGTGCTATTAATTTTATACTTGGCGCTATGATGACTGCTGGCGTTGGTTTATATGCTCCCTGTATGGCCTTAGTTTTTTTATTAGGAATGTCTCCTCAAGTAGCTTTCCCAATTATGATGGGCTCCTGTGCTTTTTTGATGCCTCCTGCGTCTTTTAAATTTATCAAGTCTGGGGCTTACAATAAAAAAGCGGCACTAGGAATGGCCATCCCGAGTATCATTGCAGTGCTCATTGCTGCTTTTATTGTTAAAACCCTCCCTTTAGATGCCCTTAGATGGATTGTTTTGGTGGTAATCTTATACACTTCCGTTACCATGTTTTGGAGTGCCATTAAAAATAAATAATTTAACTTTAAGTAGCGCTAAAAGCTAATCTAATGAGTAATTATCCAAGTATTTTCAATGACGTCATTGGACCAGTAATGAGAGGTCCTTCCAGCTCCCATTGTGCAGCTTCACTAAGAATTGCGCGTATTTGTCGTGATTTAATGGAAGAAAAAATTAAAACTATTTTAATTGAATTTGATCCCAGCGGATCATTGGCGACTACGCATAAAAGCCAGGGATCTGATATGGGTTTGTTTGGTGGATTTTTAGGCTGGGAAGCTTTTGACGAAAGATTGCCCGTATCAGAAAAACATTTAGGAATCGCAGGAATAAACTATTCCATTGAAATTACACCACTTGCCGAAAAACACCCTAACACCTATCAAATAACTTTATCCAACAATAAAGAAAAAAGACAATTGGTGGCAATCTCTACAGGAGGAGGAATGATTGAAGTAATTTCTATAGATGGTAATAAAGTATCTATGGCAGGTGATTATTATGAAACATTAATTTATTGTTCTAAGGCAGAACCTATTATTCAATATTTGAAATCTACTATTGCTTATGATGAAATTATATTTCATCAAGGAGAGGTTTCTTTTATAGAAGTAAAAACACAAAATAAAATAGAGGCTACCATCATCAATGAACTAAATGCTTTTAATGAAGTAGCCACTATTAGATCTATCACACCGGTATTGCCCATTAAAGCAAGAAAAAATTTAAGCGTTCCCTTCATTACTTGTAATGAAATGTTGGAATATAATAAAGATAAAAATAAAGCGCTTTGGGAATTAGCAGTAGAGTATGAAAGTATAAGAGGTAATATAAGTAAGGAAGAGGTAATGGAAAAAATGAAATCCATTATACAAATAATGGGCAATGCGATTGAATTAGGATTAAAGGGAACAAGTTATAATGATAGAATTTTAGGAAGTCAATCACCCTTATTTAAACAAAGCTTAGAGGCGAATAAATTAATAGATGGTGACGTGTTAAATAGAACAATCATGTACGTTTCCGCCATAATGGAAGTCAAAAGTTCCATGGGGGTTATTGTTGCAGCGCCTACCGCAGGTTCTTGTGGTGGACTACCCGGTGTAATTTTTGGAACAGCGCATACTTTAAAATTAGAGGAGACTACTATTATAAGGGCAATGTTATCTGCTGGATTAATTGGGGTATTTATTGCCGCGCATGCTACTTTTGCTGCAGAAGTAGGTGGCTGCATGGCCGAAACAGGCTCTGGTGGAGGAATGGCGGCGGCTGCACTGGTAGAAATGAATGGAGGAACTTTGGAGCAATCTATTGCAGCTGCTTCACTAGCATTACAAAATTCTTTAGGAATCATTTGTGATCCCATTGGCAATAGAGTGGAGGCGCCTTGTTTAGGAAGAAATGTAATGGCTGCTACGAATGCTATTTCATGTGCCAATATGGGCTTATCCAATTATCAACATCTCATTCCATTAGATGAAGTAATAGAAACCATGAAATTGGTGGGCGATCAAATACATCATACTTTAAGATGTACCAATTTAGGTGGATTGTCTATTACCAATACTGCAAAAAAAATAGAAGCATTATTGGAAGAAAATCCTAGTACTTTTTTCAAAAGTTGTTAGCGGCATTTCAATTAAAATGGTATTTACAAAATTTTGATGGATTATATTAATTCCTCTTTCCTTTGTATTCAATTATTATATTATAATAAATTTTTTTTTTACAAACAAGTTTTATTCTACACCATAAATTGGAAGTAATGCTTATATTTTTAATAATACAGTGTGCATTAAATAATACAGCATGATTTTATATAAAAATGTCATTAATTTTTTATAAATTACCGCTCGAAATGAACCATCATTATGATTAAAACTAAAGTGTGTATCATTGGGGCGGGGCCGGCGGGTTGTTCTTCAGCTTTGCAATTAAATCAGTTAGGGATAGATTGCGTAGTAATTGATAAAGCTATTTTTCCTAGAGATAAAATATGTGGGGATGGATTAAGTGGAAAAGTAATTTCTTGCTTAAATCGTATCGACCCTGAAATCGTCAAAAGACTAGAAATAATTGATATTATTAAACTAAATAGTTGGGGTGTTACTTTTGTTGCGCCCAATCGCAAAAATCTAGAAATAGGCTATAGACCCGATTACGATAAAAATAGTACCACTCAAAAATCAAAACCAATTGGCTATGTAAGTAAGCGAATGGATTTTGATAATTTTTTAGTAGAGGAAATAAAAAGATGCCCCCATGTTAATTTCATTGAAGGCGTAAACATCAATTCTTATGTATTAGAGTCAGATGGCTATTTAATTAGTGATGACAATGATTTTAAAGTAAAAGCCGATATATTAATTGTTGCCAATGGTGCGCATTCCACTTTTTCAAAAAAAGTAGCCAATATTGTGATGGAGCCCAAGCACAATGCAGGGGGCGTTAGGGCCTATTACAAAAATGTAACAGGAATGCATACTGATAATTTTATTGAGTTGCATTTTATTAAATCTATATTACCCGGTTATTTTTGGATTTTTCCATTACCCAATGGAGAAGCCAATGTTGGAATTGGTATGCTAACAGAAGAGATTAGTAAAAGGAAGATTAATTTAACTAAGGAACTAAAAAAAATTATTGAAACGGATCCTATTATCAAAGAACGTTTTAAAGAGGCTACTTTAATTAGTTCTTATGAAGGATTTGGCTTACCCCTTGGAAGTAAAAAAAGACTTTTATCGGGGGAACGCTATATGTTGGTAGGTGATGCTGGTAGCTTAATAGATCCATTTACTGGAGAAGGTATTGGTAACGCTTTGTATTCTGGGCGCTATGCTGCCAACCAAGCGGCAGCTGCCATTCTAGCCAATGATTTTTCAAAAGAAGCCCTATATAAATATGATCTTGATGTAGAAAGGGGCTTAGGTACTGAATTGAGATTAAGCCATCAAATACAAAAATTAATTAGATTTCCTTGGCTATTTAATTTGTTGGTGAATATTAGCAATAATAATAAACAAGTGAAAGAGCTTATTTCATGTATGTTTTATGAGGTAGACATTAGAAAGCGTCTAACAAAACCATCTTTTTATTTTAAGCTTTTATTTAATAGATAGGTATTATTATTTTCGGGCAATTACCAAGTAAGTTGATAAAAGGATACGCCTTGTGCAGGAAGATCCATCTTCAAATTAATTCTTCCATTTTTTACTAGGATCCATTCTGGAGAGGAAAGAAGTTCTAGTTGTCCTGCCTTTTCAAGTAGGGCAATTTGTTCTTTATCCGGATTTTTTGGTGAACCCATTTTTTTCCAAGCTTCATAAGAATTACTATGTTGTCTATCTATTCTATAATGACGAAGTAAAACTTTACCGTTAGGCAATCCAGACATATTAACTGCAACTGCTGCATCGGCAACTGTAAGATCATTGTTGTCATGATAATTCCAAACCATCACGGTAGCCGAACGATCTTCTTTAGCTGCAAACGCATTGATATCATGTTTTTCGCCTCTTACACTAGAATCGCGTATATTTTTAAAATTGTATCCTAGGTTTTGGTTAATCACTACACGGTTGCCTTCCATCATTCCAAACATGCGAAACACATTTAACACCGGCTTATCCACCCCGTTGGTGGCCAAATCTCTAAAACCACGAAACCAAGCTTGATCTTCAAACTCAAATGCCCAAGTAACCGCTCCCAATAAATTTACACCCCTGCTTTCAGCCAAATCAGATTTACGTGCATAGGAAGCAGCTGTATAACTCGAATACATGGTACCATTTCTATAAGCATTTTGCGGATTAAAATCTTCTGAACAAGCAGCACATCCCTCTGGATCAGATTCACCGATAATAATAGGAAGATTTTTTAATGTTGGATAAGAGGCCACAATTTCAAAACCCTTATCTATATCTCTAAGTTGTTTGCCCATATTCATTTGCACCATTCCGTTAACCAAATTGGGTTGTCCTTTCGCATGAAAAGAAATAAAATCTAAAGGCGTTCCCACTTTTCCTGTAACATAATTTTTACCACTAACGATATGCGTTAAAAATGTTCTTAAAAAAAGTGCTGCATTCTTTGAACCCGGTCCTGTTGTTTCTGGCCCACCCACTTTTGCAGTGGGTAAAGCGCGCTTAACCGCATCGGCAGTGTAGTCATATAATTTTATATACTCTTCGGTCGTTCCTTTCCAATAAGGACTATCGGGTTCGTTCCACAATTCCCAATGCCAGGTCTCTACTTCCGATTTACCGTATCGTGCAACAGAATGCTTTACCCACTCAAAAACCAAGTTGGCAAATTTTACATAATCCCTTGGAGGATAAGCCCAACCTGTAAAAATTTCATCATACTTGGTATTGGGATCCCAATGATGTTTATAAGGTTCAGGGTTTGTGGACAAGGCTTGTGGCATAAAACCAATTTGTGCAATTGGCCTCATCCCTCTTTCAATATAAGTATCAAATATTTTATCAATGATGGTCCAATTATAAATTGGATTTCCTTTTTCATCTTCGGTATAGGCATTGGTGGAGCCCCATTTTAATGCAGCAACACCATCCCCCGTTACCAGTAAACTATGCGCTCTTACATTGACGGGCACTTTGCTTAGCTTTGAAATTTCGGTAAGTAATTTCTTACCATCTTTCATATAAGTATAGTTGGGCTCATCATAACCAAAGTAGGCCCAGATGGGTTTTAGAGGCCCTTTTTGTTTATTAAAATCTACATCAATTGAAATGTTTTCTGTAAGAAGGTTGGTTTTATTTTGAGCCAATACAACTTGGTCAAAACATAAAATGCAAATAATAAACACAGCTATCCTGCTCATAAATGGTGATAATTTTTTCTTTTCATAGTAGTATAAGATAATAAATAAAGCTGAAACTGAATAAGCGTATTGTATTTATTTAATGAACAATTGAATAATGGATACGCCAATGAGTCCAAGTATAGAAATTAAAGTTTCCATCACTGTCCAAGATAATAAGGTTTGTTTCAAGCTAAGTTTAAAAAACTCTTTGTACATCCAGAAACCAGAATCATTAATGTGTGACCCAAATACACTGCCAGCACCTACTGCCAATACCATTAATTCTGGGGATACATTGCCGGTTAACACCAAGGGCGCTACAATGCCCGCTGCAGTTAATCCTGCAACTGTTGCAGAACCTAGGGTCACCCTTAGCAAAGCAGTAATCACCCAGGCGAAAAGTAATGGAGGCATATCCAGTTTACTACTAAAGGAGGCTATATAAGCACCCGTTCCGCTATCAATCAACACTTGTTTAAAAACACCTCCACTAGTAATGATCAAAACAATTACCGAAATACCCGCTATGGCCTCATTGGACCATTGCATAATTTCATGCATGGATTTTTTTCTTTTTAATCCAAAAAAATACACTGCTGCTAAAACCGCAATTAATAAAGCAATAGTTGAATCTCCAATAAAAGATAGAAGAATTCGAAATGAATTTTCTTTAGCAAAAATAATATTCGCAATGACAGAAAAGGTGATTAACAAAACAGGTGATAAGGCAATACAAAAACTTGTAAGGACCGGAGGCAATGTCGTTTCTGCAGCAACTTTTGAAGTCCCAAAAAGTTCAGGTACCCCCGTTTTTATACCCTTTAATAAGTTGCCTAAAAATGGACCAGCAATAATTACGGTGGGTATAGCAATCATTAAACCATACATCAAAGTTTGACCCATATTGGCATGAAATGCATTAACCAATACCACAGGACCTGGATGGGGTGGTAAAAAACAATGTGTAGTGGATAAAGAAGCTGCCATGGGCATTACTATATAAAGCAGTGGCAGCCCAGTTCTTCTACCAATCGAAAAAACCAAAGGCACTAAAATTATAAATCCAGCACTATAAAACAAAGGAATCCCAATTAAAAACCCAGTAATCAACACGGACCACTGAATATTTTTTTCACCCAAACTTTTTATTAGTGTTGAAGATATTTGTTCAGCAGCACCACTAATTTCTAAAATTTTACCAAGAATCGCGCCCAAACAAATAATAAGTGCAAGTCCACCCAAAGTACTGCCTACGCCTTTCTCAATAGAAACCAATAATGCTGCTGGTTGCATACCAAGTAATAAGCCAGTAAGGATGGCTACTATTAATAATGATAAAAAGGGACTCACCTTTTTTATAGTCAGAAATACCTGCAATGCAATGGCAAAAATAATTATTGGGAATGTCATCAGCTTGGTTTAAATGAATAAAAATATTAACGGACCGTATTTACTAAAGTTCCAATAGAATCTATTGAAATTTTAATTTCATCCTTTGAATGTAAAGTAAAATCACTACCCGGTACAATACCTGTTCCTGTCATGATTAAACAGCCTTTAGGAAAAGAGCATTCTCTGTAAACAAAAGAAACCAATTCTTCTAGACTGCGTTTCATTTGATTAAGTGTAATGTTTGCTTCAAAAATAATTTTCTGATCTCTTTTTATTTCCAATTGAATTAATGAATTTAAATCAATGGGTTGGTCCGTTACAAATACACAGGGGCCTAAAGCTGCACAACCATCATAGGTTTTTGCTTGTGGAAGATATAAAGGATTTTCTCCTTCAATACTCCTACTGCTCATATCATTACCAATAGTGTATCCCACAATTTTTCCTGATGAAGTAACCACTAATGTTAATTCTGGTTCTGGAACATCCCATACCGAATCTTTACGGATATTCACTTTATCGCCTGTGCCCACCACTCGATGCGCAGTGGCTTTAAAAAATACTTCGGGTCTTTCTGCATCATAAACTTTTGCATAAAAGTCACTGCCTCCCGCTGCTTTAGATTCTTCCTGACGGCCCACTTTACTTCTTAAATAAGTTACACCACAGGCCCATAGTTCTTGGTTTTGTATGGGTGCTAAAATATCGGCCACATTCACCGGTGCAGATTTTTGAAGAATTTGTATTAGCCCCTCCAATTTTTCAAATAAGTTATCATCATTGATGAAGGTATCCCAATCTTGTTCTTTGAATAAGTAAGAATTTTCTTCTTTCTCAATAAGGATCCCTTCTTTGGTTTTGTATAATTTCATTGCTTTTGTTTTACCTAGCTAAATTTAAGGTGTTTTTGATAGATTAATCTTGCTCATGTTATATGATTTAAACTGCTAGCCTTAAGCAATAAAAAAGCCCTCAACTTTCATTGAGGGCTTGTGGCACCACCCGGGCTCGAACCGGGGACACAAGGATTTTCAGTCCTTTGCTCTACCAACTGAGCTACAGCGCCATTGTATTGTTCGGGGAGCAAATATAGGCTAGGGCGCCTTAAATAGCAAAAAATATAGATTCTTTATTGAAAATCAGTGTTTTACTACGCAGAAGTGGCCACTATGAAAAAGGATATAATTATTAATGCCAACCCAGCCCATTGTTTAGAACTTAGTCTTTCTTTAAAAAAGAAGTAGCCTATTAATACAGACAATAACTGACTACTAATAATTAATATATTAATAACCATGATGGGCAAGTACTGATAAGATATATTAATGGCCAACCCGCCAGACACCAATAACAATCCTAATTTCAAATAGGTGGTAATATGTTTTACACTTAAATAAGATAATAAATTTTTAAATAAGCCATCTCTTATTACTAATACCAATCCAAATAACATGGCGGTGGTTTCAATCACCAAACTAAAACCCAAGGGACCCCACCACTTAATTGGATAAGTATATAAAGCGTAGGAGCTTCCCCAAAAAAAACTTGCTAATAATCCGTACAACATTCCATTTTTTTGTTCAGTAATACTTGACTGTTCTTTTCCTTGAAAATACAATAACAATAAACCAGCGGTTGAAAATATAAACGCGTATAAATAATTTGCTTTCCATACTTCACCAACAATAAATACAGCCGTTAAAATAGTAAATAATTTTATCGCAGATACAGGCACCACAATACTTACAGGCGCTCGCTGTATGCCTCTTAAAAAAAATACCAGGCCAAAAATATTAAACACACTTAATGCAATGGTTAAAAAAAGGGGAGTGCCCATGCTTAATGTATGTACAGACCATCCTTTAAAAAAAGAATGGTCTCTGTATCCAAAATATAAAATGGAAAATATTCCAGAAGCAAAAATGCCTCTATAAAACATCCCTATTTGATAAGGGATGGATTGCGTTACTTTTTTCCAATAAGAATTGCTAATTGCAAAACAAAATGCCCCAATTAAGACAAATAAAATTCCCATTAATATTCACAGTTTTTCGGCGTTCTCGCAAAAGCAATTACGTCTCTGATATTGGTCATACCTGTTACAAACTGTATCATTCTTTCAAAGCCTAATCCAAAACCTGCATGAGGCACGGTGCCGAATCTTCTGGTGTCTAAATACCAGCTCATCTCTTCTAATGGGATATGCATCGCTTTCATTCTAGCTTCTAATTGGTCTAAGCGCTCCTCTCTTTGGCTTCCACCCACTATCTCGCCAATCCCAGGGGCTAATATATCCATAGCGGCTACCGTTTCTTTGCCGGGTTCACAGCCATCGTTCATGCGCATATAAAATGCTTTAATGGCAGCCGGATAGCCCGTTACAATCACTGGTTTTTTAAAATGTTGCTCTACTAAATATCTTTCATGTTCACTTTGTAAATCAATTCCCCATTTTACTTCGTATTGAAATTTCTTTTTCTTGTAATGATTGCTATTTAATAAAATATCAATAGCCTCTGTATAAGTAATGCGTTCAAAATCATTATTGACAACTAATTCTAATTTTTCTCTAAGCCCAAATCCGCTTCTTTTTTCAGTGGGTAATTGTTTTTCTTCTTCGGCCAATCTTGCATCTAAAAAATCTATATCGTCTGCATTATTTTTTAAAGCATAGTTAATTAAATATTTTATAAACGCTTCTGCTAAATTCATGTTGTCTTCTATGTCATGAAAAGCCATTTCTGGTTCTATCATCCAAAACTCAGCTAAATGTCTAGTAGTGTTTGAATTCTCTGCGCGGAAAGTAGGGCCAAATGTATAAATCTCTGAGAACGCCATGGCGCCTAGCTCTCCTTCGAGTTGGCCACTCACTGTTAAGTTAGTACTCTTACCAAAAAAATCTTGTGTATAATCTATTTCTCCTTTATCATTTTTGGGAGCACCTTCTAAAGGAAGTGTTGTTACACGAAACATTTCTCCTGCGCCTTCTGCATCAGAGCTCGTAATAATAGGTGTATGTAAATATACAAATCCGCGATCATTGTAAAATTGATGTACTGCAAAAGCAAGTGCATGTCTTAGTCTAAAAACGGATCCAAAGGTATTGGTACGAAAACGTAAATGTGCTTTCTCTCTTAAAAATTCTAAAGAATGTTTTTTAGGTTGTAAGGGGAATTTTTCTGCATCGCTGTCTCCTAAAATTTCAATTGATTTTGCTTTTACTTCTACCGATTGTCCCTTCCCCAGGCTTTCCACAACGGTTCCAATTATTTTTAAAGAGGCTCCGGTAGTGATGCGTTTTAATATTGTATCTTCAAATTCACCCAAAGTGGCCATAATTTGAATATTGGCATTGGTACTTCCGTCGTTTAAGGCAATAAACTGATTGTTTCTAAAAGTGCGGACCCATCCCATTACTACTACTTCGGTGCCTGTAGGGGTGCCCGATAACAGTTGCTTTATTTTAATTCTCTTGTTGAACATATTTGTGTTTTCGAATGTCAAAGATAATCGGTTTCGAGGGCCAAATACCCTGTTTTAGCTATAAAAACAGATAAAAAATTGTTTTTTTGTTAAAAAACTGCTTAACATTGCAGTAGCAAAGGGCCAAGAGATTCTTTTTATGTTGATGGCTTGCTACCCTAATTTCCCATTATTCAATTGTCGGTCCCAGTAATTTCGACCGAAATTTCAAAAAAGCGTTCTAATAATTCCAACTCTTGATTCGATTTTTAAATAAACCATAGTTAAACAGTGCCAGAAAAAGACGACAAACCAAAAAGGGGACGTAAACCCATTGCCGCTGCCCCAGCCGCAAAATCAACTCCAGCAAGCAGTTCTGAAAAAAAACCAATAGGTAAAAAACCTATCCCTTCAAAAAGGGCAGAGCCTGTAAAAGATGCAAATGAAGACGATAAAGCTTCTCAAATTGCACAAGCTTTATTCGGTGACGAGAGCGCTGCTAGTGCAGAAACTGCAGCTAAGCCAATTAACAATAGCGAGGATAATGGTGGCACCAATAATTCCAATGCTGCAAGTAATCAAGCGGGTCCGAACGGCGCACCCAACAATGGACCAAATTTACCTGCACAGCGTTACCCACAACCTAAAAAAGAACCTGTTTTTAATGTAGAGTTTGACGGCGTAATAGAGTCTGAGGGGGTTTTAGAAATGATGCCCGACGGTTACGGTTTCCTTCGCTCTTCTGATTACAACTATTTATCTTCTCCCGACGACGTATATGTTTCTCCTTCACAAATAAAATTATTTGGATTAAAAGTGGGTGACACTGTTCATGGAACTGTTCGTGTTCCTCGTGAGGGTGAAAAATATTTTGCATTGACTAAAGTGAATCAAGTCAATGGTAAAAATCCGGATGAAATTCGTGATCGTATTCCTTTTGATTATTTAACACCCATCTTCCCTTTTGAAAAATTAAATTTATATACATCTGCTACTAATTATAGTACGCGTATTATGGATTTATTTACCCCTATTGGTAAAGGTCAAAGAGGATTAATTGTTGCACAACCAAAAGTGGGTAAAACCATGTTGTTGAAAGAAGTGGCCAATGCCATAGCGGCCAACCATCCAGAATGTTATTTAATTATTTTATTAATAGATGAAAGACCAGAAGAGGTGACAGATGTAGAGCGTTCGGTGAAGGGAGAAGTGATTGCTTCTACTTTTGATGAACCTGCAGAAAAACATGTTAAGGTTTCATCGGTGGCATTACAAAAAGCAAAGCGCTTAGTAGAGTGCGGACATGATGTAGTTATTTTATTAGATTCTATTACCCGTTTAGCGCGTGCGCATAATACAGTAGCGCCAAGCTCTGGTAAAGTATTATCGGGAGGTGTGGAAGCAACTGCATTATTACGTCCAAAACAATTTTTTGGTGCAGCACGTAAAATTGAAAATGGTGGATCCCTTACCATATTAGCAACGGCCCTAATTGAAACTGGTTCTAAAATGGACGAGGTTATTTTTGAAGAGTTTAAAGGAACGGGTAATATGGAATTGGTATTAGATCGTCGTTTAGCCAACAAACGTATTTTCCCTGCAATTGATTTAGTAGGATCTAGCACGCGTCGTGACGATTTATTATTAGACAAAGAGGTACTAGGTAGAATGAATATTCTTCGTTTGTTTATTAACGATATGAACAACGACGAAGCAATGAATGAATTATTAAAACGTATGCGAGGCACCAAAGACAATGAAGAGTTTTTAGCCAGCATGAATCGTTAAATAAATATGCGCTTAATTTAAATTAAGCGCATATTTATTTTTTATCTTATGATTTTTTCAATGACACCCATAAACGGTGTCATTGATTTACTTTACAAACTTTACTTTAATTAAGCGCCTTTTTTTATAGAAAACAGCAAATTAGTTTTTCTTCACATCAGGCGCATTCGCGCCTTCTTCCTTAAAGTAATTACTTTTCTCAATTTCTTCGCGCACTTTTTCAGGCACCAAATAACGAATCGTAATTCCATCTTTTCGATTGTTGCGAATGAGTGTTGCTGATAATTGTAATAAGGGTGCCTCTAATATATTTACGCGCGCACCATACTCATTGGTAATATCAAAACCATCGCGACGATACACTATAAATTGATAATTCTTTACAAGGGTTTCAAAGTTTTTCCACTTCGGTAAATTTTGAAAACTATCTGCGCCCATGATGACATAAAATTCATGTTGAGGATATTTTTCTGCTAAATAGGTAAGTGTGTCAATGGTATAAGAGGGTTTGGGCAAAGAGAATTCAATATCAGATACTTTTAGTTGTGTATCTTCTTCGATAGCCAATTTTGCTAAATGCAATCGGTCATATTCATTTAATAAACTTCCCTGTGGCTTCAATGGATTTTGCGGAGACACCACTAACCAGACTTGTTTAAGGTCAGAGTGATTGGCCACATAACTTGCCACCATTAAATGGCCATTATGTATAGGATTAAAAGAACCAAAAAATAAGCCAATTTTCATTTTATAATGAATTGATTATCAACTGTTTATGTTTAAATTAGGTGCAATAAAAATACTATCAGCCTCGTTCATTCTAAGACTTAATTGATAGCCAGCAACCGAAATTGATATTGGATCACCTAATGGCGCAATTTGCTCCACAGTAATTAATTCACCAGGTATACAGCCCATCTCCATTAATTTCAAAAAGATTTCATCATTTTCAAAAGAATGAATAACGCCCGACTCCCCCATTTTTAACTCAGATAGTTTCTTCATAGTAATAATGCAAAGATAGTTTCTGTTTTACATAAATAGTTACGAAATTTGGAGCATTGAACAACAATATATTATGAGTTTGAACATCTCTTTTAATAAGGCCGATAAAAATGCAACCCTAGGGAATCGTATGGCCCTAAAGGCTTTTATTGAAAGGTCTTTGAGAAAAGAGGGCTTGACTATTGAAACGCTTCAGTATATATTTTGTTCTGACAAATATTTACTAGGTATCAATAAATCCTATTTAAATCACGACTATTATACAGACATTATCAGTTTTGACCTATCTGAAACCAGGGGCAAACTTATTGGCGAAGTATATATAAGCATAGATCGAGTAAAAGAGAATGCTAAAACCCACAAAACACTTCTAAACGAGGAGCTATTAAGGGTACTATTCCATGGAGCCTTACATTTTTGTGGTTATAAGGATAAAAAACCTGCCGATGCCAAAGAAATGCGCGCCCAGGAGAATAAATGGCTGAAGTCCTACCTAAAATCTGTTTCCTAGTCGGTTCCGCTACAAAAACGTTCCACATATCACATTAACGTTCTACATTAACAAAAGGGCCGAGCTTTTTTAATCTTTTTCTTAGTAAAAGGTTCCACGTGTCACATTAACGTTCTACATTAACAAAATTTTTATATATTTGTTCCCTATGAGAATTAGAAATCCTAAGGGAAAATACAAAAAAACATGTGGAAAATGTGAAGGACCCATAGAAGATGAGCTAATTGGAAGACAAAGATATTGTAGGTCTTGTAAGAACCTTAATACTAAATTAAATCGCAAAAAACATTCAGAGCTTACTGACTTACAAAAGTTGAAGGCAAATGCAAGATCCTATTTACATGTTTATATAAAAAGAGGTAAAATAATTAAAACCAACTGTATCGTGTGTGATAATTCACAGGTAGAGGCTCATCATCATGATTATAATAAACCCTTGGAGGTAGTTTGGTTTTGTAGAAAATGTCATCTAGAACATCATGAGAAAGAACAAGGGCTTTAATTAATATTGGCTTTAATTGAATTGCTTGGTATTCAATCCAGGCTTATCTTTGCACACTTATATGTTTCCCAAATACAATGTCATAGTAGTAGGTGCCGGTCATGCAGGATGTGAAGCAGCAGCAGCGGCAGCCAATATGGGGTCCAAAGTTTTATTGGTCACCATGAATATGCAAACCATTGCCCAAATGAGTTGTAACCCCGCCATGGGTGGAATTGCAAAGGGACAGATTGTAAGGGAAATTGATGCTTTAGGTGGATATAGCGGTATCGTGACCGATCTAAGTACGATACAGTTTAGAATGCTTAACAAAAGCAAGGGGCCAGCAATGTGGAGCCCCAGAGCCCAAAACGACCGACAATTATTTGCTAGTAAATGGAGGGAGATGTTGGAAAACACCCCGAATGTAGATTTTTACCAGGATTCTGTAAATGAACTGATCATTAAGAACGATAAAGCTTGTGGCGTCATCACCAGTTTAGGTCACAAAATTGAGTCAGATGCTGTTATTATAACTAGTGGAACCTTTCTAAACGGAATTATTCATATAGGGGAAAAACAAATTGGTGGTGGTAGAGTAGCAGAAAAAGCAGCTACCGGTATCACTGAACAGTTAGTTTCCTTTGGATTAGAATCGGACCGATTAAAAACAGGAACTCCCCCAAGGGTAGATGGACGTAGTTTAGACTATTCTAAAATGGAAGAACAAAAGGGGGATGAGGAAATAGTAGGTTTCTCGTATATGGATATACCAAGGATTAAAGCAAAAGACCAGCGTTCTTGTTGGATAACCTATACCGATAATATTGTTCACGATGTATTAAGAACAGGATTTGATCGTAGTCCAATGTATCAGGGTCGAATTGAAGGCGTAGGTCCAAGGTATTGTCCTAGTATAGAAGATAAAATTAATCGCTTTGCCGATAGAGAGCGTCATCAGTTATTTGTAGAACCAGAAGGTTGGAATACCGTTGAAATATATGTAAACGGATTTAGCACCAGTTTACCAGAAGAAGTTCAATACGAAGCTCTTCGTAGAGTTCCAGGATTTGAAAATGCTCGTATGTTCCGTCCAGGTTACGCCATTGAATACGATTATTTTCAACCTACTCAATTAACTTATACGCTAGAAACAAAAGCTATAAAAAACTTATATTTCGCTGGACAAATTAATGGTACAACGGGTTATGAGGAAGCAGCCTGTCAGGGTATTATGGCTGGTATCAATGCTCATTTAAAAATAAATAATAAAGAGCCTTTAATTCTAAAAAGAAGTGACGCTTATATAGGTGTTTTAATTGATGATCTTATCAGTAAAGGAACCAACGAACCTTACAGAATGTTTACCTCTCGTGCTGAATTTAGAACCCTATTAAGACAAGACAATGCAGATCTAAGATTAACCGAACTTAGTCATCAACTTGGTTTCGCAGGTGCCGATAGAATGCGAAAAGTAGAACAAAAAACAAATGAAGTTGCTGCTATTAAAACCATACTTTCTAATCAAACAATTATACCTGATGAAGTAAATGGTTTTTTAAATAGTATTGATTCGATGGTCATAACAGAAAAACAAAAAGCTTCGAAACTCTTACTGCGACCGAATATTAGCCTAAATCAAGTGATTGAAAACTGCACTGAATTAAAAGAAAAATTAGCAGAGAAAGTAATAGATCATTTAGAGCAAGCCGAAATACAAATAAAGTACGAACGATATATTGAAAAAGAAAAGGAAATCGTGGATCGTATGTTAACCCTAGAAAATAAAATGATTCCCGATAATTTTGATTACGATAAATTATCTGCGCTCTCTATTGAGGCCTTACAAAAATTCAAAAAAATTCGTCCTATTACTATTGGTCAAGCTAGTAGAATAAGCGGCGTAAATCCTAGCGATATCCAAATACTGATGGTTTTTATTGGTCGTTAAATTCTATAGATTCCCTTCCTTTAAGCCACTCATCAAAAAATATTATTTCACCGCTTTTTAACAAGCAGTTTTTAGTAGCTTTATAATCTTAATTTAAAAGCATTAAAATATAAAGCTTATGAAAAAGATTTTTCTTTGGTTATTTCTTGTTGGCCTATTCAATTATGCAAACGCCCAAGAAAGTTTTCCAATTAATGGCATTCGTGATATTCGTACAGGCTTATATGCTTTTACGAATGCGACTATTATTCAAAATGAAAAAACAAAGCTTGAAAAAGCAACCTTATTAATTAAACAAGGTAAAATAATTGCCGTAGGCACTAGTGTCACCATTCCAAAAGATGCGATTGTGGTGGACTGTGCGGGTAAATTTATATATCCTTCTTTTGTAGACCCTTTCACCGACTATGGAGCAGGTCAAGCAAAAAAACCAGCAGCCACTTTCAACTATGGAGGTCCTGGACAATTCCTCTCCAATAAGCCTGGTGCTTATAACTGGAATCAAGCCATTAAACCAGAAGTAAATGCTTCTGATGTATTTTCTATAGATGAAGCTGTTGCGAAAAGTTTCAGAGCCAATGGATTTGGGGCTGTTTTTACACATATTAAAGATGGTATCTCAAGAGGAACCGGTGCGGTGGTAACACTAGCTACCGAAAACAATAATCAAGCCTTGCTAAAAACAAAGGCTGCAGCAGTCTATTCTTTTGAAAAAGGGTCTTCAACACAATCCTATCCATCAAGCTTAATTGGAAGTATTGCCTTATTGCGTCAAACCTATTTAGATGCAAAGTGGTATCAAACAAAACCAGTTGGTGAGGGTGCTAACCTTTCATTAGAAGCATGGAACAGTATTCAAAATATGCCTCAAATTTTTGCTGCTGATGATAAATGGAGTACAGTTAGAGCAGACAGATTAGGGGATGAGTTTGGAGTACAATATATAATTAAGGGTGGCGATAATGGTTATCAAAGAATAGAGGAGATTGTAAAAACCAAAGCTGGCTATATATTAAATGTAGACTTTCCTGATGCAATGGATGTCGAAGATCCAAACGATGCGCGTTTTGTCTCTTTAGCAG
Organism: Sediminibacterium ginsengisoli; assembly: GCA_945865545.1. GTDB lineage: Bacteria > Bacteroidota > Bacteroidia > Chitinophagales > Chitinophagaceae > Sediminibacterium > Sediminibacterium ginsengisoli_F. The sequence continues at coordinate 41,699 of CAMBEQ010000019.1, forward strand.
ATATGAAACACTGGGAATTAGCCCCTACTAATTTGGCAGCCTTTGAAAAAGCAAATGTATCATTTAGTATTAGTAGTTCAGATTTAAAAGATAGTAAAAACTTTTTAGCCAATATTAAAAAAGCAATTCGCTTTGGTTTGTCTGAATCAAAAGCATTGGAGGCTTTAACAAAAACTCCAGCAACCATGTTAGGTGTTTACGATCAGGTGGGATCTTTAGAAATGGGCAAGTTGGCTAATTTTATAATTACTACAGAACCCATATTTGCAACCAATGCAAAAATTATTGAGAACTGGGTGCAAGGAAATAAATATGATGTAACCAGTAGTGAGTGGAATAATTATGCCGGTAAATATAAATTAACATTAAATGTTGGCGGAACCAAAACCGATTATAATTTAGAAGTTAAAAAAGATTTATCTGCCTCTATTATTGGTACAGACACTTTAACTGCAAAAATTTCCATCAATGAATCTTTGGTTAAAATTTCTTTCCCTAATAAAAAAGCAAAGGGTGCAGAACAAATTAGATTGGGTGGTGCGATTGTAGGTGCTAACTGGTCTGGAATTGGAACCGATCCTGCTGGTAATAAAAACACATGGACAGTATCATTAGTAGGTCCTTTAACAGCAACAGCAGATACTAAGAAAAACATCGATACTTTAAAACCACTTGCTAAAATTACATTTCCGTTTGCAGGTTTTGGAAATGAAAAAATTCCTAGTCAAGAAACTATCTTAATTAAAAACGCTACTGTTTGGACCAATGAAAAAGAAGGTATCTTAAATAACACAGATGTTTTATTAAAGAATGGTAAAATTGCTAAACTAGGTAAAGACATTAACGAAGCGGGTGCGAAAGTTATTGATGGTACTGGCAAACATTTAAGCGCAGGCGTCATTGATGAGCACTCACATATTGGCGCCCTTTCTATCAACGAAGGAGGGCAATCTGTAACAAGTGAGGTACGTATTGCAGATAATTTAAATCCAGAAGACATTAATATCTATCGTCAATTAAGCGGTGGGGTTACTTCTTCACATATATTACATGGCTCTGCTAATACCATTGGTGGGCAAACTCAATTAATTAAATTAAAATGGGGTGCCAGCGATCAAGATTTAAAATTTGCAGGAGCAGATGGATTTATAAAATTCGCTTTAGGTGAAAACGTAAAAAGAACCACTAGCACAAGCAATAACCGCTACCCTGATACAAGAATGGGTGTGGAAGAGGTATTGAACGATGCATTTGATAGGGCATTAGACTATCAAAAAGCAATGAAAGAAAATCCCAATACTAGAAGAGACCTTGAATTAGATGCATTAGTAGAGATTTTAAATAAAAAGCGATTCATTACTTGTCACTCTTATGTACAACCTGAAATTACTTATATGATGCGTATTGGTGATAAATATGGTTTTACGGTGAATACCTTCACGCATATATTAGAAGGATTTAAAGTGGCTGATAAAATGAAAAAGCATGGTTCAAGCGCTTCGACTTTCTCTGACTGGTTTATGTATAAAACAGAAGTACAAGACGCTACTGGTTATAATGCTGCCATTATGCAAAAAGTGGGTTTAAATGTTTGTATTAACTCCGATGATGCAGAAATGGCTAGAAGATTAAATCAAGAAGCTGCGAAGGCGGTTAAATATGGAGGGGTGTCTGAAGAGGAAGCGCTAAAAATGGTAACAATTAATCCTGCAAAAGCATTACACGTTGCAGATAAAGTAGGAAGTATTAAAACAGGAAAAGATGCAGATGTGGTTTTGTGGTCAGATAATCCCTTAAGTATTTATGCAAAATCTTTATACACTATCGTAGATGGTTCTATTTATTTTGATAGAGAAAAAGACGAAGCCATGCACAAAGAGGTGGCGGCCGAAAAAACACGCTTAACCCAAAAAATGTTAGGAGAGAAAAAGGCGGGGGGCCCTACAACACCAGCAACACCAAGTTATCAAGTACTATTAACTTGTGGGGATCATGACCACGAAGACGAAATGATTACTATTTACGAAACTCAAAAAGATTAATATATGCAAAAGAAATATACCACCCTATTGATTGTATCTCTTGCGCTTTTACAATTAAAAGCAAGTGCTCAGGAAACAGTATATCCTGTAGGTCCGCAAGCGGGTCCAATTGTTATTACGCATGCAACTGTGCATGTGGGTAACGGAACTGTATTAACCGACGCATCGGTTAGTTTTGATAAAGGAAAAATTACAGGCGTAGGCGCTTCTGTATCTACTACAGGCGCAAAAATTATAGATGCAACAGGTAAGCAAGTGTATCCTGGTTTAATTGTTCCACTTTCTAGTTTAGGTTTAAGAGAAATTAATAGTGGTGTGCGCGGTAGCAACGATTTTCAAGAAATTGGTGAAAACAATGCAAACATAAGAACCATTGTCTCTTACAATACCGATTCTAAAGTCATTAATGTACTACGCGCTAACGGTGTACTACTTGCACATGTGGCACCGATGGGAGCGCTTGTTGAAGGAAGTTCCTCTGTTGTACAATTAGACGCCTGGAATTATGAAGACGCAGCTTACAAAACAGACATTGGTATGTTT
>CAMBEQ010000020.1 GCA_945865545.1 Sediminibacterium ginsengisoli
CAATATTTACCCCCACATTGGCAAGGGCCAAAGATATAAATAATCCATCATCTTCATTGAAAAAAGGAACAGATTGTGCAGCAGCAGCCAATTGTTTGTTATCTACTAAAGATTTGTTCATTCTTGAAGATTCTCCGCCTGATAAAATATTGGATAGTATATTAAATGCATAATATTCATTGCCCCCTTGTTTGGGTGCACGGTAAGCTTGGAAAACCCCAGGCAATTGAATATTGTCATAAATCACATCCCTTACTTCCCCACCCAAGGCTGGTTCCTTTACAGAAGGCCTATTCATAGCAATGGTTCCTTTTGCAATAGGCCCAAAATAAGCTTCAATTTTTTTCTTCAACTCAGGAATATTAATATCCCCTGCAATTGATAAAACACAATTATTAGGAACATAATAGGTTTTATAAAATTGTACAAACTCTTCCAATTTGGCTGCATTTAAATGCTCCAAACTTCCAATGGTAAACCAACGATACGGATGCACTTTATAGGCTCTTTTGAGCACTTCAGTGATAAATGATCCATAAGGACGATTGTCAATTCTTTGACGCTTTTCTTCTTTCACTACTTCGCGCTGTGTATTCACACCCACTTGTTCCACTTTGGCATGCATCATGCGTTCACTCTCCAACCACAAGCCTAGGTCTACTTGATTGGATGGGAAAAGTTCATAATAAAAAGTACGGTCTTGGGTAGTATTGGCATTAGAATAGCCTCCTGCACCGCTCACATATTTTTCAAACTCCCCTCTTTTCATATTGTCCGTTCCTTCAAATAATAAATGTTCAAAAAAATGAGCAAAGCCCGTACGAGCAGTATCTTCATTTTTAGACCCCACATGGTATAAGGCAGTTACGGCCACCACAGGCGCAGAATGGTCTTCATGTAAAATGATTTTTAATCCATTGGGTAGGGTGTACTTTTCAAATTGTATGGTTTGGCTTTTTGCCTCTACCAACAAAAGTGAAAATAGACTTACCAAAAGGAAAGTTCCTAATTTTTGCATAGTGATAATTTTTAAAATAAGTGTAGGGAATAAGTTTAAACGGTACTAATTACGGATTAAAAATAATCATAATTTGGCTCATTTAGAAATCAAAAATAGTCAAGTGGCTATTATAGTATATGGTCGGGCTTAACGATTGAAGCATTGTGCCAATGGATGGCAGGGTCTTTTTTAAACCAGGTCATTTGCCTTTTTGCATAATGTCTGGTATTTTGTTGAATCAGCTCTATCGCCCTTTCTTTGCTTATTTTTTGATCAAAATAGTCCATCCACTCGCTATAGCCTACCGTATTAAATGTATTTAAATGGTAATAAGGGTGTAATCCTTTCACTTCTGTTTCTAAACCCATCTCCACCATATCCAATACTCTTTGATTGATTCTTTCATACAATTTTTCCCTAGGTAATTCCAACCCAACTTTCACAATTGTAAAAGGCCTTTCCACTATTTTTTTACCTTGAAAACTTACAATGGAACTACCTGTTCCTAAAAATACTTCTAAGGCACGCATTAATCTTTGTGGATTTTTTTGTTCCCCTCGAGCCCAATAGATAGGATCCTTTACTTCCAATTCTTTTTGTAACCATCTTAGACCTAATTTTTCATATTGATTAATAATCTCCTCTCTAATGGCTGGGTCAATAGCAGGTATCAAATCTAATCCTTCGCAAAAAGCTTTTAGGTATAACCCGGTACCGCCTACCATCACCACTGCCTCTTTTGTTGCCAATAAACTATTTACTTTTTCAAGCGCCCATTTTTCAAAAAAGGCAGCATTGAGTTCTTCGGTGATGGAATGACTTGCAATAAAATGATGTGGCACTTCATTTAGTTCTGTTAAGGAAGGCCTTGCTACTCCAATATTCATTTCTTTAAAACATTGACGTGCATCTGCCGAAATGATTTCGGCGCCTACTACTTTTGCAAGTGCTATGGCAAAACTTGTTTTACCCACTGCTGTTGGCCCCATTACAATATAGACAGTTTTGGACATGCTAGTTTACCACTTAATTAAATTTGAAAATAATGTACAGACAATAGAACCTACTATAAAATAAAATGTACTAAAATGCTTCTCCTTCATAAAACTCGCTACCAGAAGATTCCTGTTGATCCTCTCCATCATCATCACGCTCGTCAGAATCTTCTTCACTATCATCGGAAGCCTCTCCTCTTTCATCAGATGCGTTCGTATCTTCTTCTCCTTCTTGACCAAAGCCTTCTTTAGCTTCTGATAAGTCATACTTTTCTTCGATGTCCGCAAATTTTTCTCCCAACATACCCTTGGTACCATATTGCATTGGACCCACTCCTTCAATGCGGCTCACTAATGGATACTCCAAACTCATATCGGCATCTGCATTCTTAATCACCTGAATGAGTTCAATTAAAAAAGACCAAGACTTTACAAAATCGTATAGATAAACAAAATGTTGATTCGTATCAATAATTTCAGAACCAATGATGGTTTCTTCCATTAACAATGGAGGTGCCTTATACTCTTTCTCATATACTTCCTTACTAATTTCACGTCCTCTTTGCCAAATATCATTACTTCTAAAAAAAGTAGCATCGTGTTTTTGATCAAATTCAAAAGCCTTTAATATAATTTGATGCAGATCTGCAAAATTTTGTGAATGTTTCACCAAAACATCTCTGTAAATAACGTCGTCTTCCTCCCAATAAATCCTAAATTTTAATACTGCCATTTTGGTAATTTGAAACGCTAAATTACTATTTTATTATAGGATATAAGCCTAGTTTTTCCGCTTCTTTTAACATAAAAGCATAAGCGGCATCATATTCATTGGGGATAATCCCATCCAAGATTGCTTCCCTGATAGCATCTTTGATAATACCCACCGGCTTGGAAGGTGTTATGGCAAAAAGTTCCATGATAATTTCACCAGTAATGGGCGGTTGCCAATTTCTAATATTGTCCTTTTCTTCTACTTCCTGCAATCTTATTTTTACATAGTCAAACCCTTGTAAATAACGTTTAACTTTCACTTTATTTTTACTAGTAATATCTGCAGCACAGAGCAACATTAAAAAGTCAATGTCCTCCCCTGCATCAAACAACAATCTTCTTACCGCACTATCTGTAACAGTTTCTTTTGTTAAGGATATAGGTCTTAAATGCAGCGCCACTAATTTTTGAACCATTTTCATTTTCTCATTCAATGGTAATTTCAATTGCGTAAATATTTTTGGTACCATTCTTGCACCTACTACTTCATGACCATGAAAAGTCCACCCAAAACCCGTTTCAAATTTTTTTGTTTTTGGTTTTGCAATGTCATGTAGTAAAGCTGCCCACCTTAACCAAATATCATCAGAGGTAGCAGCCACATTGTCTAACACTTGTAGGGTATGAGAAAAATTATCCTTATGCCCAATCCCATCCAATGTTTCAGCGCCTTCCAATTGTAGCAACAGTGGAAATATATGATTTAATAATCCTGACTCTTTTAATAAGTACCAACCCTTAGAAGGCGTGGTAGTCATCATTATTTTTTGCAGTTCATCCGTAATTCTTTCTTGAGAAACAATTTTGATTCTATCGGCCATTTTTTGAATGGCTGAAAATGTTTCAGGGGTAATGGTAAAATTAAGTTGCGTCGCAAAGCGAATCGCACGCATCATTCGTAAAGGATCATCATCAAAAGTTTGTTCCGGAGCCAACGGCGTTCTTAAAATTTTATTTTCTACATCTTGTAAGCCCCCAAATGGATCAATGATGGTTCCAAAATTATTTTCACTTAATTCAACGGCCAATGCGTTGATGGTGAAATCTCTTCTATTTTGATCATCCTCAATGCTTCCTGGACTCACTTGTGGTTTTCTACTATCTTTTGAATAACTTTCTTTTCTAGCTCCTACAAATTCAATTTCTATGACGTCCATTTTAACCTGTGCGGTACCAAAGGTCTTGAATAAGGCCACAGGAGGTCTAGGTGAAAATTGATTGGCAAAGGCAGTAGCCAATGCCAGTCCATCCCCTAAACAAACAATATCAATGTCTTTAGTAGGTCGATCTAATATTCTATCACGCACGAAGCCCCCTACCGCATAAGCAGGTATCCCCATCTTAGCGGCTTCTGTTGCCACTACATTAAAAAGGGCTTGTTCTGTTGCTGTGAATTTAATTTGCATGTCTACAAAAGTACTAATGTTGTAGGACTTGCAATAAAGGCGCTGTCAATTGTTGAATTTGAATAGAATGGGCACACTGAAAGTGTTGTAATGGGCAATTTTTTTTCCCATGAATTCCACAGGGCCGACAGGCTAAATTTTCTTCCGTTTGCACCACGAAACGCAGGTTAGACAATGGCCCGTAACCAAATGCGGGAATGGTAGAACAATAAATAGCCACAACGGGGGCGTTCACAGCCGATGCAAAATGCATAGGCGCCGAATCATTTACATAGTTAAGTACCGCTTTTTGTTGCAAAGCAGCAGCTGCTAAAAAACCAAGCTCCCCTGCTAAATTGATCAATTGTTTATTGGACCCTACAGCATCGATTATTTTTTCGCCAATAATTCTATCTCCTGGTCCACCTAAGATATAAATGGGGCCCTCAAAAGGAATGGCTTGTAAAAAAGCAACCCAATTAGCTATTGGATATTGTTTGGTATACCAAACCGAAGCAGGTGCAATACATAGGTAAGCAAGGCCTTGGTATTTCTTTACTTGTTCCACCTCCTCTGCAGTAGGATACAATTTAGGCTTATTCAAAGAAATGGTGCCGAGTACTTGAATCAATTGATGATTTCTATCTATCTCATGCATCCCATTTTGTATTTCAAGATGCTGGATGGCATGGGAAAATAAAAAAGAAAATGGATTTTTATCAAACCCAATTGTAAAAGTTGCTTTTGACAAAGCCGTCCACAATCCAGTAGCTGCAAAACGCTGCACATTCACTACAGCGTCGTACTTAGATGTTCTGATTTTAAATAAAAGCTGTACCCAATGAATGTACTTTTTATTTTTTTTATCCCACACAATGACTTCATGGATAAATGGATGTTGTGTAAAAAGAGATTCGTTGCCTTTACGCACTAGTATATCAATAGCCGCTAATGGATATTGTTCATGCAATGATTCTAATAAAGCAGTGCTTAACACTACGTCTCCAATAAAAGCGGTTTGTATGACTAGAATTTTTTGCATTGACTATTTTATGGTCTAATGATAATTAATTCCCCATGCTCATTCCATTTAACTATTGAAGAAGGTTGCTGCAACTCGGTATCCTCTTGTCGATGTTTTACTACATAATCAACTCCTTCGATAATATCTAATGAAATATCCCTAAAACACAAGGGCGTTGGATAACCAGAAATATTAGCCGAAGTACTAACCAATGGTTGACCCAATTGCTTAATGATAGCTTTACAAAAAGGATCTTTGGTAATTCTAATAGCTATAGAATCATCTGCTGCTATTAAATTTTTTGCTAAATTTTTTGCTTTTTGATAGATCACCGTTGTAGGCTTATGAATTCCTTTGATATAATCAAACACTTGCAATTGCGCATCTTGTACATAATTTAGAATGGATTGTTCCTCTTCTAGTAAAATAATCATGGCTTTGGTGTCCACTCTTTGTTTTAATGCAAATACTTTAGCCACCGCTGCTTCATTGGTGGCATCACAACCAATACCCCAAACCGTATCGGTGGGATACAATATAAGCGCTCCTTTTTGAAGCGCATGGATACAAGCTTGAATATCTTCTTCGTAAGCAAACATGTTGCAAATTAATCAATACTTGTAAATAAACGAAGGTTCATTATTGTGCAAAAGAAACTGCTACTAATTCTGCTCTTGTTTGTAATTTTGTACAAATAACAAAAATGGAATTAAAAAATAAGATTGAAGCGGCCTGGGCCGATCGTAATTTATTAAAAGAGGAAACTTATAGTAATGCAGTTCGCGCAGTCATTGAAGAAGTGGACAAAGGCCGTTTAAGAGTAGCGGAACCTAAGGACAATCAATGGATAGTGAATGAGTGGGTAAAACAAGCCATTCTATTATATTTTGCCATTCAACCCATGCAAACTTGGGAATTAGCTCCTTTTGAATTTCATGATAAAATGTTGCTAAAATCGAACTATGCTGCCTTGGGGGTAAGAGCAGTGCCTCATGCAGTGGCACGTTATGGGGCCTATTTAGCTAAGAATGTGGTATTAATGCCTAGCTATGTGAATATTGGCGCATTTGTAGATGAAGGTACCATGGTGGATACCTGGGCCACTGTAGGCAGTTGTGCTCAAATTGGGAAAGGAGTGCATTTAAGTGGTGGCGTTGGTATTGGTGGTGTTTTAGAACCATTACAGGCCAGCCCTGTAATTATAGAAGATGGCTGTTTTATTGGTAGTAGATGTATTGTAGTAGAAGGTGTGCATGTGGAAAAAGAAGCCGTTTTAGGAGCCAATGTAGTACTTACCCAAAGCACTAAAATTATAGATGTAAGTGGAGCTACTCCTATCGAGTATAAAGGCCGCGTGCCTGCCAGAAGTGTAGTAATACCTGGATCATATCGTAAATCGTTCCCAGCTGGGGATTATCAAGTAAGCTGTGCTTTAATAATAGGTCAACGTAAACCAAGTACCGATTTAAAAACCAGCCTGAACGATGCTTTACGAGATTTTAATGTAGCGGTGTAAATTAGCCTAAAAAAAATGAGGTGACCAGGATGAATTTTAAAAGCTAAACGACCAATAAGCTACAGCCTCTTCTTACACTACTATCTATTCTGCCTATTACCTTAAAGCTTCCGTCATCGAAAACTTCACCAAGGTCTTCAGTCGCAATAAAACTACAACTATACAAATTGGCTAAATCAATAACATGCAAAACACCCCTTCCTGTTTCTTTTAATTCAATAGGGTCTTCTTCGTCTGCCACCAATACTTTCATCCATGGAGGACATTTAAATACACCCTCCCTTATTGCATAAGCTTGACTTAATAATTCAGTCATCCCATATTCGGAATGAATAGGAGGCGTCCCTAAATTAGTGGTCAAAACTTCGTGCAATTCCTCTCTAGTTAATTCTTTTTTTCTGCCCTTCATTCCGCCTGTTTCTACCACAGTGGTGTAAACTAATTTTTGAGGGTATGCTGCTGCAAAATCGGTCAGTGCAAAACTTACCCCAATCAACCAAACAGGCTGCTTTTCATTTTCTAACTTCTTTAATACAGTAGCTAACTTTTTAAAGTCGTCTAAATAAAAACCACTTTCCTCGTGGCCAGATGCTTGAATAAGTTGGTTCACCATATAGACCAATGAGGAGTTGGCACGTTCTAAATAAGAAGGCAATAAGCCTATGATGCAATAATTACTTGGCGCGCCATAAACCAATTTAAATCCATTTAAAAAACTTTGTTCATATAAGGCAGTATCTTGTACCCAATGTTTGCTTACTATATCTTGCGTGGTTCCACTGCTTTCAAATAAGGTAATGGGTTTAGGGCCAATGATTACCTCCTGTGTTTTAAAAAAAGAAATAGGTAGAAAAGGAATAGTAATAAGTTCGTTAGCTGAAGCTTTATTAAGATTTACCCATTGCTTATACACTTCATTGTGCTGTGCCTGCCACTGAAACACCATTCTACTTACCTTAAGAAAATCCTCCTTTGGTAAATTCCATAATTGCTGTATGTCAATAGGTGCTTCGATCACTTCTTATTATTTATACATTGCAAAAGTATCCAATATCTTGCCATAAAAAGCAGTTCCCTTTGAACTGGGCAAATAATCGCATAAAGTAGTATCTTGCATAAGACAATTTTAAACAATCTTTATGGCAAAATCTACACCTAAAAAACCAGTTTCAAAAGCAAAAAAAAAATTGATCAGCGCAAGCTCTTATCAATTTTTAAGCAACTATATTAATAATCCTTCCCCTGTGGGATTTGAAACCAGTGGTCAAAAAATTTGGTTGGATTATCTAACTCAATATGTAGACACCACTTTTACAGATCCCTATGGCACGGCAGTAGGGGTAATTAATCCAAGTGCGCCATTTAAAGTGGTCATAGAAGCACACGCTGATGAGATTAGTTGGTTTGTCAATTACATCAATGACCAAGGCTTAATACATTTAAAAAGAAATGGTGGCGTAGATCATCAAATTGCCCCATCCATGCGTGTTTGGATTCATGGAAAAAAAGGTCCTGTAAAAGCGGTATTTGGATGGCCTGCCATTCATACCAGATTAAGCAATCCAGAACAAAAAGAACCTCAACCTAAAGTAGATAATTTAACCTTGGATTGTGGCGCAAGAACAAAAAAAGAAGTGGAAGCTTTGGGCATTCATATTGGTGCAGTAGTCACCTATCAAGAAGGCATAGACGAATTAGCACATGATTTTATTATTGGCCGCGCATTTGACAATAGAGTAGGTGGATTTATGATTGCTGAAGTAGCTCGTTTGTTAAAAGAAAATAAAAAGAAACTCCCTTACGGATTATATATTGTTAATGCAGTACAAGAAGAAATTGGATTACGTGGCGCCGAGATGATTGCCCGAAGAATCAAACCCAATATTGCCATCATTACCGATGTTACCCATGACACACATACCCCTATGATCAACAAAGCTATTGAAGGAGATATCTTATGTGGTAGAGGGCCTTCTCTAGCTTATGCGCCAGCGATCCATAATAAACTATTGGCCATTGTAGAAGAAACCGCAAAAGCAAAGAAAATTCCTGTACAATTTAGAACCTTGAGCAGAAGCACAGGAACAGATACCGATAGTTTTGCTTATGCCAATGATGGTTGTCCATCAGTTTTAATTTCTATTCCATTAAGATATATGCACACTACAGTAGAGATGATTCATAAAAAAGATATTGTTGATACGATTCAATTGATGTATGAAACTTTGTTAACGCTTACGCCAAAAACTAATTTAAGTTACCTATAATGGCGAATCCCCTCATTACCATTGCGATCATCGATATGTATGATGGAAATACCAATGTGGGAATGGAGTGTATTGTAAGTATCCTAAAAAAATGGAGTGCCAAAAGAAACCTGCCTATCACCTACTCTACTTTTAAATTAAGAGAGACAGGTGAAATTCCAAATGAAAATTTTGATATATACATTTCGTCTGGTGGACCTGGTTCACCATTGGACTCTAAAAATGAACCCTGGGATAATAAGTATACCCAATGGCTAGATCAAATGATGGCTTTAGGTAAACCTGTTTTTTTAATTTGTCATAGTTTCCAAATAGCTTGCAGACATTTTAATTTAGGAACCATTACATTGAGAAAATCAAGGCAAATTGGTATTTTACCCATACATCCATTGACCGAAGATGCTATTTTCAATGGTTTAGAAGATCCATTTTATGCTTTAGAAAGTAGGGAATATCAAATTATAGCACCCAACGACGAAGCACTTGCCAAAATGGGCGGAAGTATCATTGCATTAGAAAAAATAAGACCTCAGGTCCCATTAGAACGCGCTATCATGGCTATCCGTTTTAATAAAAATATGATTGGCGTTCAATTTCATCCAGAAGGGGAAACAGAAGCCTTACAAGAATTTTTTCAAGAAACCGTTTTAAAAAATAAAATCATTGAAGAATTTGGAATTGAAAAATGGGAGACCATTATTGCTCAATTAGAAGATCCAAATAAAATTCAAAAGACCGGTTCCACCTTTATTCCTAATTTTCTAGACAGGGCTATGCAAATACCATTGAATTAAGAAAAGATATGATTCCTCCATTAAGACAAAAATTTAATGCTGCCTATACTGAAGAAAAGTATCAAAATTACCTTTCTTCTATTTCCAATAGCTACCCCAATGCCTTAGATTTTAAAATTGCCGAGACCCCCATTTTTATTGATCAAAAATTTACTGCTCAATTGCTTGAACTAGGCGATTATGTCAATGGTGAAATTTTGAGTAGTCAATTTAAAGTGAATACGCAGCCCTCTTTAGCCAAGCAACCCAATATTCCTAATGAGCCCCCTTATCCAGCATGTATTGTCATGGATTTTGCTATAGCCAATAACGCAAAGAATGAATTGGTTCCCAAATTGATAGAATTACAAGGATTCCCTTCTTTATTTGCATTTGAATTACTTCAAGAAGAAACCTTGAGTGCACATTATGAATTACCAGAAAATTACAGTCCCTTTTTAAATGGTTACCATAAGGAAAAGTACATCGCTCATTTAAAACAAATAATTGCTGGCACCAAAGGCGAACACACGGTGCTGCTTGAAATTTACCCACACCAACAAAAAACGAGAATTGATTTTTATTGTACCGAAAAATACTTAAATATCCCTATTGTATGCATCACGGAATTAGAGCAAAAAGGAAATCAACTATTTTATACAAGAAATGGAATTAGCATTAAAATAGATCGAATTTACAATCGGGTAATAGTTGATGAACTTAATAAGCTACCAGCAGCCATTCAAGAAAAAGGTAAAATATTATTAAATGATCTAGCAATAAGCTGGGTCACACATCCGAATCATTTTTTTAGAATTAGTAAATTTTTAATGCCATTTTTAAAGCATCCACATGTTCCTACCACACAGTTTGTTCATCAATTAGCAGCCATCCCTGAAAATTTACAGGACTATATATTAAAGCCGCTCTTTTCATTCGCAGGGCAAGGCGTGATCATAGACATTCAACATGAAGATTTTGAAAAGCTTAGTCATCCTGAGCAATGGATTTTACAAGAAAAAGTACATTATGCCGAATGCATTGAAACGCCCACAGGTCCTGCTAAAGCAGAAATAAGATTATTTTATTTTTGGGACGAAACTAAACAAAAATTCATAGCCACTATGAATTTAGCTCGGTTGAGTAAAGGAAAAATGATTGGAGTAGATTATAATAAAACTGCCACCTGGGTAGGCGGCAGTTTAGCTTATTTCGAAGAAATATAAATTTTCCTAAGAGGGGTTATTCTTTAATTGCATTAATAATGTATAGGCATTAGTGAGTACTACCTCCTGATTACCTAAATCGGTTTTAATTTCAACAAAGCCATCATTGGAAACGCCAATTTCAACTGGAACCATTTTGAAATTAGTACCATCTATTTTTACAAAAACAAAAGGTTTATTTTGCCATTTAACCACTGACTCTTCTGGCAATGCATTCACTTTTGCATTGTTCAACTCTATTTCTGCGTTGGCAAAAGTGCCTGGATATAAGTGTACGTTTTCATTTGCTAAATGACAATGCACATCCGTTGTTCTTTCTTCATTGATACTAGGTGTTATCACTGCAACCGTTGCCAAATATTTTTGATTGATATTATTATTAGTATAAAAACTTACCTTATTGCCAATCTTTAAATTAGTAGCATCATTTTCATAAACAATAAGTCTTAAATGCAAATCACTTGGGTCAATTATTTCAAAAAGTACATCTGTAGGGTTCACATATTTGCCTATGTTTACATTTACCTTCGTTATATAGCCATTTATAGGGGAATTGAAATTAATTGCTCTTGAAATATTATTTTCATTTAACAATAGAGGGTCAATCCCCAAAAGCTTAAGCTTCTCACTTAAAGACTTCACTAAATATTTTTGACTCTCAAAGTCGCTCTTGGCTAATTGAAATATTTTATCACTAACTGCCTTGGTTGCATTTAAATCTCTTTGTCTAATAAAATCAGCTTCGAGGTAGGTTAATTTGCTTTTCGAAGTTAAATAGTCTTGCTGTAATTCTATATAAATGGGATCTTCCATCACAGCCAATAAGTTCCCTTTTTTAACAAGCATTCCTGGAATCAAACTGGTCTTCTTTAAGTAGCCTCCCATAGGTATACTAATTGATACAATATTGCTAGGGGGCACATCAATTAATCCATTCACTTTTAAAATTTTATGCATAGCCTTCGTTTGAGCTAACCCAAACGAAAGATTGGCACTTTTTAATTGCTCAGCACTTAAAGTAACTACTTGCGAAACAAGTGTATCCATTTTTTGATTAGTAGCTGCAGTTTCAACTTTGTCATTTTTATTTCCATTACAAGCCAGCAATAGCGCCATACTAGCTAATAAAATTAATTTGTTTGATTTCATAAATTTATCTTTAATTATTTGTGCTTATTTTTTCTATTTCAATAGCGCCATCATTTAATTGTTGAACATAATTAAAATATTCATTTTGAATTTGTATGGCCTGATTCACAATCATCACCCATTCTAAATAGCCGACTTCCCCAGCAGCAAGCTTTTTGGTAGCTACTTCAATGAGAAGATTAGCATTAGGTAAAATTGTTTTTTGATATTGATTCACTAATTTTTTATTTTGAAAATATTGAGTCACCAGATTCGTTAAGTTGGAAGTGAACTGCTGTTCAACAGCAATTTGATCTAATTTATTTTGTTGTACACTAATATTACTAGCAGCTATTTTTGAACGTTGCGCTGTAGAGAATAATGGAACCGATAACCCCATATTATAAGCATTAAACCTATATCCTTGTCCAAAATATTTTTCTGTATTTTTAGTAGTGGGTTGCCAACCAATAATGGTAGAGGAGATATAACCAACATTAAAAGAAGGCTGTAATTTCCCTTTGTCAAGTTTAAGTTGATTTTCGGCAAGGGTAACTTTTTGTTGGCTTATTTTAATTTGAGGCGTTTCCGGCACCACTAATATATCTGGAATGCGTTGTAGCTCCATGATATTATTTTCAGCGAATGGTATGCGAGTTAACTTAGAATTAATTAAAGTATTAAATTGATTCAACATAACTTCATAACCAGTAGTTAATAATTGTAATTGATTGGATATTTGAGCTAACTGACTCTCTGCTGTAATTTTTTCTAGCACATCTGTATTTCCAGCTTCAAAGCGTTGCTTTGCTTTACTGGCAAAGGAAGAATAGATACTATCAGCCTCTAACAACAGCTGCTTCTTTTTTTGCAACAATAGTAAATTATAATAGTGCCTTTTTACGGCCGCCTTTAGCTCTATTTCTTTTTGTAATTTTGATAATTCACTAATAGAGAAATTGGTTTTATTGATTGCGCTTTGACTTGTATACACACCAGGAAATTGAATGTTTTGAGAAACAGAAATTCTATTGTCATTTTGGAAACCATTCATTTTTCCGTATCCAAAATCAATAAGCGTTTTGTCAACATCCAAATAGCTCTTCTTTAATGCTTGATAATAATTCACCTCCATGGCAGCCACTTTTAGAGAGGCGTTATTTTTTATAGCGCTTTCTAAAGCCTCATTTAAACTTATTTTACTTTGAGCAGTAGCTGTTGTTAGGGTACAAAAAAGGGCCAATACAATGAGGCTTATATTTTTATTTATTTTTATGTACCGTGTTCCTTTTTCAAAAAGTAAATACATCACAGGTAAAACAAACAGCGTTAACATGGTTGATATAATAAGACCTCCTATAACAACGGTTGCTAATGGTTTTTGCACTTCTCCTCCAGCACCAGTACTTATGGCCATTGGTATAAATCCTAAGGCAGGAACCAATGCAGTCATTAGTACTGCTCTTAATTTTGACTTGGTTGCATGAATAACTATCCTTATTGAATCATGCCATCCCTCCGCTTTTAATCGATTAAACTCCGATACTAATAATATTCCATTCAAGACCGCTACGCCAAATAAAGCAATAAAGCCTACTCCAGCAGAAATACTAAATGGCATATTCCTTACCCACAATGCAATAATCCCTCCCATCGCTGATAAAGGAATGGCCGTATAAATTAACAAGCCTTGCTTCACAGAACCAAAAGCGAAATACAGTAGTAGAAAAATAAGAAGCAACGCAATAGGGACTACAATACTTAACCTATCTTTTGCTGCAGTCATATTTTCAAAAGACCCCCCATAAACAATAGTATAGCCTTTCTGCAATTTCAATTGTTCCTTAATTTTAGACTGCAACTCATTTACAATAGTCTGCACATCTCTTCCTGTAATATTAAATCCTACAATAATTCTTCGTTTAGTATTTTCTCTTTGAATTTGATTGACCCCTTCTATTTCCTCTATCCCGGCTACATAAGATAGTGGAATTTGTTGCCCCCTGGCAGAGGTAACATATAAATTTTGAATATCGGATATGCTTTTTCGAGCTTCTCCTTCTAATCTCACCACCATGTCAAACCTTTTTTCCTCTTCATACACTTGTCCCGCTATTTGGCCTGCAAAAGCAGCATTCACTACTTTATTAATGTCTGAGACATTAAGTCCATACTTGGCCATACCATCCCTATTGTATTTAATAACTACCTGTGGCATACCAGTTACTTTCTCTTCGTAAATATTAATGGCCCCATCTACTGTTTTAATAATATCATTTAATTTACTGGCATACTTAGTAAGGCTATCTAAGTTTTCGCCGAAAATTTTACAAACCACATCTTGTCTAGCACCAGTCATCAATTCATTAAAACGCATTTGAACTGGGTATTGAAATCCCACTGTTATACCAGGCACTTGCTCTAATACTTTAGTCATTTTTAAACTTAGCTCATTAAAAGTTTTCGCAGAGGTCCATTCTTTTTTGTCTTTTAATATCACCATCATATCTGCCGCTTCAAAGGGCATTGGATCGGTTGGTATTTCTGCACTACCAATTTTTGTAACTACTTTTTGTACTTCTGGAAAATTTTGAATTAAAAGTTTAGAAGCTTTTTGTGTAGACTCAATGGTATTATTCAAATTACTCCCTGTTAACACTCTTGTTTCCACTGCAAAATCCCCCTCTTCCAATTGCGGAATAAACTCACCGCCCATATTCAATAATAAAACAACAGAAATTGAAAATAAAGCTATAGTAGAAACAATAACTGTTTTAGGTATATTCAATACTTTTTTTAACAGTGGCTGATAGGCTCGTTCTAACCAAATCATTAATCTGTCTGTAAAGTTTTTTGAGTGATTTAATTTTTTATTCAAAAACAAAGCAGCCATCATCGGCACATAAGTGATAGATAATATAAAGGCGCCAAAAATGGCAAAAGCAATGGTAAAGGCCATTGGCTTGAACATTTTACCTTCAATCCCCTCTAAAGACAAGATGGGCAAATAAACTATTAATATAATGATCTGACTAAACACAGCAGACTTAATCATAGCCCCTGTTGACTTTCCTACTTCTTCATCCATCTCCTCTTGATTCACATTCAATAGTGTTCTAAAATGTTTTGAATGCGCAAATCGGTGCAATATGGCTTCAATTACAATTACAGATCCATCTACAATCAATCCAAAATCAATGGCCCCCAAAGACATGAGGTTGCCTCCCACGCCAAATAAGTTCATTAATATAATTGCAAATAGCATTGACAAGGGGATGACTGAAGAAACAATTAATCCAGCTCTCAAATTGCCAAGAAAAAATACAAGTACAAAAATAACTATTAACGCCCCCTCTAATAAGTTGGTCTCCACCGTGCTAATAGCATTATTGACCATTTTAGTTCTATCTAAAAAAGGTTCAATAACAACTCCCTCTGGTAACATTTTTTGTATTTCAGCAATCTTATCTTTTACTCTTTTAACTACTAAAGATGAGTTTTCTCCCTTTAACATCATCACCACAGCCCCAGCCACTTCTCCTTCATCATTATAGGTCATAGCGCCGTATCTAATGGCATAGCCATATTGTACTTTAGCAATATCTCTTATTAATAGTGGCGTTCCATTGTCTAATTGTTTTACAACTATTTTTTCTATGTCATCCAAATTGGTGGTTAAGCCCTCGCTTCTAATATATAAAACAGTAGGTCCTTTTTCAATGTAAGCACCCCCCGTATTTTGATTGTTCTTTTCTAAGGAAGTGAAAATATCTGAAATGGTTAATCCATAGGCCTTTAATTGATCTTGACGTACCGCAATTTCATATTGCTTTAATTTACCACCAAAGCTGGCTACTTCAGCCACACCTGGAGTACCAATAAGCTGTCTTCGAACCACCCAATCCTGTAATGTTCTTAATTGCATCGGGTCGTACTTTCCCTCATAGCCTTTCAATGGCCTTACTACATATTGAAAAATTTCTCCCAAACCTGTAGAGACTGGAGCTAGTTCTGGCGAACCAGTGCCAGGAGGAATACTTTGTTGTACTTTTTGTAGCTTCTCACTTATTTGTTGCCTTGCCCAATAAATATCAATATCATCTTTAAATACGATCGTAATTAAAGAAAGTCCAAATCGGGAAAAGCTTCTAATTTGTTTAGTACCCGGAATACTACTACACGCTTGCTCAATGGGAAAAGTAACTAACCTTTCTATATCAGTAGCTCCTAATGAAGGGGATACAGTAATTATTTGCACCTGGTTGTCGGTGATATCAGGCACCGCATCTATTGGTAATTGGGTTACTTCGTAGGCTCCCCAGCCAACCAGTGAAATTATAAACAACCCTATTATTAGCTTATTCTTGATAGAATAGGCAATGATTTTATTTAACATAAAAAGTCTTATTCAAAATAATGAAGTAATTACAAAATAATATGCATGAAAAACTTAGTAATACAAATTACTAAAAAAATAATAAAGCTCGAGGTGGTTGGAAAATATTATTCAACTTATTGGATGCGTAATCCTTATCGTCAAAAAGCAAATGCTTTATTCTGAGATTGAATGTCATTATGGGCACAATAGATTGCTTTGCCATAAAAAAACTATCAAAATTTAATAAAGAAATCGCTCTATTGGACGACTTAAAGGGCAACTGCATATCCTGTTGATAATCGGAATTGTAATTTATAGCAGTAGAAAAATAATGATTATTTATAAACTTCGTAAAAGTTAAACCTTGAGTATATTTTTGATGTGTTTTATAATGCTCAAATAAAAAGGGAAGCTTGAGCAATTGGTATGCTTCTGTGGCACCCAAAAGGTACAAGGAAGTTAATAGTATGATTGCTGCTTTTCTCACCTTTTAAAGGTACAATTTATTAGCGATTAAGCTTTAGCTATCGCAATAAATTAATGCCTATTGTAAGCGTTTAAAGGCCGTATAATGAATGGAAACTACCAGTTAAATGCTACTAAGGCTTTTTTACACGATCATATTGGCAGCACTCGTCTAGTTTAGTATATGCCTCAGTACTTGCTTTCTTATGCTCAGTATCATACCCTGCTGCTGCAACCGCCTCTTCAATCTTATCAGTAGAGGTCTTAGCTGCATCAAAAGTGAATTTTAACACCTTGGCTACTTTGTCCCAACTTGCAGTAACAGCTCCAGCTTCTTTGGCAGCTTTTTCAATATGTCCTTTACACATACTGCAATTACCTGATACTTTAACAGAAGTGGTAGTTTGCGCATTCAATTGCAAAGAAGCAAAAATAATAGCCAATAAAAATAGTATGTTTTTTTTCATATCAATTAATTTTAAGTTGAATACAAAAATAAGGTCTTTGTAGATACTTTAGTTAATAAAATTCCACCTAACTCCCAATCTAAACCAGGTGCCTGTTCCTGGGTAGTTTCTGGAAGAAAAATTATATCTATTCCCAAAGGCAGAACTCGTTGATAATAAGGTATTTAAATTTTCTAAACGAACATAGCCTCTAAAACGCTTAATCATGAAATTTAAAAAGGCATTGGCCGTGGGTCTATTGTGTAAGGTGTAATCATTTTGAATATAAAATTGTCCGGTTAAAGGCATGTAATCATCGGCTTTATAATCGGTATGATAGATAACCTCTAGCCCAGTAGATAAGAAAAGATTTTTATAAAAATTTCCTTCAAATGCCAGCCTTTGTCTGGTTAACAATAAAGGTAAATTTACTGGCGCTGACTGATCTACTACTTGAACATTCATCTCGTTGTACCAATTCCAATGGGTGCTTAATTTAATTTTATTACTTGCTTGTGCACGTAAATAGCTAAATGCTTTAGAATATACAGCTGGCTGATATCCGCTAGAAAAATAATTAAAATTATTAATGAGTTCGTAATTGGCCGCTAGCTTCCATCCGCTTTTACGATTCCCTGTTTCACCACTAAAATTGAGGATATTTTCTTTTTGAATACCAGTTAATGCGATTAAAGGGAACTGAGTAATCCCTAAATAATTAGTAGAAGGGGTTCGATTACTGTTTTGAAAGGAAAGTTTTAAATAATTTCCCTTGGAAGAAAGAAGTCTTGACAAATAAAATTGCACATCATAATCGCCAGCATGGTAGCCATTTAAAAATAATTTTCCAGCAATAAACAAATCCCAAAGTTGATTTCTAGTTTTATTCTTATAGGTTCCAAAAGAATAAATATCATAGTTACTCCATTTTTTTTGATTAGATAATGTAGTATTTAAAATACTATATCCTTGCCCTAATTGCAAAAACTGATTGGCGTTATTTTTTTGCGGATAACTTATAATACTAAATTCATTGGTTAATACACTCCAAGCATCTACAAATTTAATTACAGTATTGGTATCCGTATTAAAGTTAAAATAGTTTGCATAGTTAGCGGCCTTAGGCGCCTTGTCTGAAAAAGAGTACTCACTATTTTCATATTTTATTTCATTTTGAAACCTCAATCGCGGATAAAACAAATGAATGACCATCGTATCTTTAACAATGGAATCTTTTTGTCCGAAGTCATAAGTTTGACGCCATAGTAATGTGTTGCTCTTATAGATATTTCCTGTAGCTATAGCAGTATTAAATGGATTTGAAAAGGCAATGCCACTCACCCCTAATCTGGTTTCTAGTTCATAAGGATTATTTAATGACAAGCTATCTAACAGGGAAGGTTTAATTAATCCACCATTTTCTGAAGAAGCTGCTTTATTATTAAGCATCACCCAAAAAGACTCATAACGCTTACGCTTCGATTGAAAATGAGCCGTAATACGCATATTATTCAGATTTGAATTTTGGTTTTTAACATTGCCTGGCGAATTACTAAAGCGATATTCAAAAGAAAAATTAAACTGTTGTTTTTTATTTTGAGTATGCTTTACTTCAAGCATTTGCTCACTCTTATCCCCGATTAAATATCCAAAGTCGGTATAGGGGCGTGTTGTTTGATAAAAAGGAGTTCCTTCTAAAGTATAAAAATATCTATCATAGGCATGAAAGCCAGCATCAAAACCCCCTTTTTGAATTGGTTCAAATAAATAGGATTTAGCAGCAGTTCCTAAATTACCTAAATTATAGCTGGTAAAAGGTAAGGGATAATGAATAAAAAAATCATTAATGCTTGAATCTAATTGCAGCACTTCATTGCTATTGTATAATTTATAAAACAGGGTAATTGAATCAGCAAGTTGATCTCGCTTTTGCAATGAATCGCTTGATTTCCCACCACCCATGCCACCGCCAAAGCCGCCTCCCATGCCACCACCCATGCCAGGTCGAGTAAACCCTCCAGGCCTTTGCGCATTTAATTCAAATTGAATCAATGTCAACAATATCAAGCCAAATAAAATTGATTTCAAGAAAGACATGCTTTACTAATTTTAAGCAATTTCTTTTAACAATGCACTAAAAATTATAGTCAATTTTGGCTCGGCTGCATGCGCTGCTGCCAATACCTCTTCATGAGTAATCACATTATTATCTTCTCTAATGCCTAAATCAGTCACTACACTCATGGCAAATACTTTCATTCCACAATGTACTGCCGCAATGGTTTCTTGAACAGTGCTCATACCCACCACATCACCTCCTACATTTTTAATAAGTTTATATTCTGCTTTGGTTTCAAAAGTGGGTCCAGTGACCCCCACATAAACACCTTCATGTAAATGAATATGATTGGCTGCAGCAATTGCTTTTGCTTTTTCAATAAATGTGAAAGCATAGGGCTCACTCATATCAGGGAAGCGCGTTCCTAATGCCTCTTCATTTTTACCTATCAATGGGTTTGTTGTAAACAAACTAATATGATCTTTAATAATCATTAAATCTCCTACCTTAAAATTAGGATTGACTCCTCCAGCTGCGTTAGATAATAATAAATTTTGAACGCCTAATAATCTTAATACTCGAATTGGAAAAACAACTTGTTCTGCCAGGTAGCCTTCATAAAAGTGAAAACGCCCCTCCATTACCCATACTTTTTTACCATTTAAAGTACCCAATATCAATCTTCCTTTATGCCCCTCTACGGTACTTACTGGAAAATGTGGAATTTCACTATAGGCTATCGAAAAATCTATTTGAATTTCCTTTGACAGATTGCCCAAGCCACTACCTAAAATAATGGCAGTATTAGCTGTTGTATTAATCTTAGAAATAATGAAGTTAACTGTCTCATTTAGTTGCGTCATCAATGGCGTCGTCATACTATCTGTATTTTAGCCACAAATATAACGACAGTAAGGGATTATAAGACAAGATTCTAGTCCTTAGAGGCAGCAGTTTCATGTTTTAACACCCAATAAGCAATAAACGCACTTAAAAGCATAAAAAAGGCACCTAATAAAAATGCAGCCCCTGGAAAGTAAATGTGATGTGCGTCATTTTTTATTGAAAAATAAGAGGTCAAACCAATCATCATTGGTGGACCCACAATAGTAGTTAAACTATTTAAACCTGTTAATGAACCTTGCAATTCACCTTGTTCATTTTTGGGTACATGAACGGAAATTAAAGCTTGTAATGCAGGTCCAGAAATTCCTCCTAAGCAATACGGGATTAAAAATAAAAACATCATCCAACCCTGGGTTGCAAAAGCAAATAAAGTTAATCCGATGGCATACAATGCAATTCCTATGTAAACACTTTTTTCATTTCCTAACCTAGGATTTACTACTCTAATGAGTAAGCCTTGCACCAAACTCACCAGTACTCCAACTACAGCCAATGAGATGCCGATCATTTTAGGTGTCCATCCGAATTTATTTATGTTGGCAAAACTCCAATTACTTTGGACTGAATGCGCAGCTAGATAAATTAAAAGTAATGAAAAGATTAAACCAAGTACAGCTGGATATTTTTTTAGTTTTAATAAAGATGAAACAGGGTTGGCTCTTTTAATATCAAATGAGCGTCGGTGTTCCATATCTAAGGACTCTGGCAAAACAAAATAACCATATAAAGCATTCACCAAGGCCAATCCAGCGGCTACTAAAAATGGAATTCTTGTACCCAACTCCCCTAGCAAACCTCCCAACATAGGGCCAATGATAAAACCAAGACCAAAAGCAGCACCAATCATACCAAAATTTTGTGCCCTATTTTTTTCATTACTAATATCCGCCATATATGCGGAAGCAGTAGTGATACTAGCCCCCGATATACCTGATATCATTCTTCCTAAAAATAACCAGCCAATGGTAGGCGCAAAAGCTAAAAAAATATAATCTAAACCAAACCCTAGTAAGGAAAAAAGTAACACCGGCCTGCGACCATATCGATCGCTCAAACTTCCCAATATGGGCGCAAAAATAAATTGCATGAGCCCATATATCAAAGTTAGAAATATAGCAGGTTTTGAAATAGCACTAATATCGGTTCGATCTGTTACATGCAATAACTGCTGTAATAACTGAGGCAATACGGGTATAATAATACCAAATCCAATGATATCTATTAAAATGGTGATAAATATAAAACCAACTGCTGCTTTTTTGGGATTTGCCATAATGCTTGAAAAGAATTGATCAAATATACAAGTACTAAGGTATATTTCAAAAAGAGGTAAGCAAAGCTTTCAATTTGTTAACATTCACTAGTTTAAGCCTCATTCCTAAACACCACTAGCCCATCAAAAATATCAATCAAAATCTTTTTTGTTTTATCAATTTCTCCACTTAATATTTTCTTACTAAACTCATTGACTACCATTTTTTGAATTAACCTTTTTAAAGGCCTTGCCCCCAATTGCATATCGAAACCTTGCTCAGACAAATAATCTACCAAGTAAGGCGTAAACTCTACCTGCATTCCATTTTCAGCCACCAACGCTTTTAAATTATTTAATTGAATTTTTACAATAGCTGCCATTTGTTTTTGCAACAATGGAGAGAACATGATAATCTCATCCACCCTGTTTAAAAATTCGGGACGAATGGTTTGTTTTAACAAAGCCATTACTTCTACTTTAGATTGTTCTGTTTTTTCTTCTACATTTTTTTCTGTTACTCCTTCAAATGCTTCTTGTATGATATGACTGCCTATATTACTTGTCATAATAATAATGGTATTTTTAAAATTCACTGTTCTGCCTTTGTTATCTGTTAAATGTCCATCGTCCAATACTTGCAATAAAATATTCCAAACATCTGGATGCGCTTTTTCAATTTCATCTAATAAAACTACACTATAAGGCTTCCTTCTAACCGACTCTGTTAACTGCCCACCTTCATCATAGCCCACATAGCCCGGAGGCGCTCCTACCAATCGAGAAACAGCATGTTTTTCCTGATATTCACTCATATCAATACGCGTCATCATGGCATCATCATCAAATAAATAATTTGCTAACGCTTTGGCTAATTCAGTTTTACCCACTCCCGTCGTGCCTAAAAATATAAATGAACCAATGGGTTTCTTTGGATCTTGTAAACCCGCCCTACTTCTTCGTATGGCATCTGACACAGCACTAATGGCCTCCTCTTGACCAACAACTCTATTATGTAATTCTGTCTCTAAATTCAATAATTTATCTTTATCCGATTGTAACATTTTACTCACTGGTATACCAGTTGCTTTGGCCACATTTTCTGCAATGTCTTCTGCATCTACTTCCTCTTTCATTAATCTCTTTCCATGTTCCCCAAGTTGCTGCAGCTGTTTGCTCCATTCAATCAATTTAGATTCTTGATCTTTCACTTTACCGTATCTTATTTCAGCTACTTTACCATAATCTCCATTTCTTTCTGCCACCTCTGCCTCTTGTTTTAATTTTTCAATTTCAGATTTTGTATTTTGTACTTTATCGACCATTTCTTTTTCTTCAGCCCACTTTGCTTTTAAAGTATCTTGCTGCACCGTAAAATTACTAATGTCAATATTCAATGCCTTTAATTGCTCTGGATTGTTTTCTCTTTTAATGGCTTCTCTTTCAATTTCTAATTGACGAATCTGCCTCATCAAGGTATCTAACTCTTCTGGCATGGAATTCATCTCCAATCTTAATTTGGCAGCACTTTCGTCAATTAAATCAATGGCTTTATCTGGCAAAAAACGATCTGTAATATACCTAGTTGATAATTCCACCGCAGCAATAATCGCCTCATCTTTAATACGCACATGATGATGCGTTTCATATCTTTCTTTCAACCCTCTTAATATAGAAATGGCATCTTCTTTAGAAGGCTCGTCAATCATTACTTTTTGAAAACGACGCTCTAATGCTTTGTCTTTTTCAAAAAACTTTTGATATTCATTTAAAGTGGTGGCTCCAATAGCCCTTAGCTCCCCTCTTGCTAATGCAGGTTTTAGAATATTAGCAGCATCCATGGCCCCTTCTCCTCCACCTGCACCAACCAATGTGTGAATCTCATCAATAAATAAAATAATTTCTCCGTCACTATCTGCAACTTCTTTCACCACCCCTTTTAATCTTTCTTCAAATTCCCCTTTGTATTTTGCACCTGCAATGAGTTGCCCCATATCCAATGCAAAAATAATTTTGCTTTTCAAATTATCAGGGACGTCTCCATTCACAATTCTCATAGCCAAGCCTTCAGCAATAGCCGTTTTACCCACACCAGGCTCTCCTACTAAAATGGGATTATTCTTGCTTCTTCTAGAAAGAATGTGCAAGGTTCTTCTAATTTCTTCATCACGTCCAATTACTGGATCTAATTTTCCTTTATTGGCTAAATCATTTAAGTTCTTTGCATATTTTGATAAAGCTTGAAATTGTGTTTCTTGTGTAGCCGATTGTACTTTTTCCCCTTTTCTTAATTCTTTGATGGCGGTCACCAATCCTTTTTCGGTGAGGCCTGCATCCTTTAAAATTTTAGAAGCTGCATCATTCACTTGCAAAATAGCAATCAACAAATGCTCCACCGTAACAAATTCATCTCCAAAAGTTTTTAATGCCCCATTGGCTTTTAATAAAACACTATTTAAATCTCTGCTTACATTAGAAGCTGGTTCACCACTAAGTTGCTTAGGCATAGAGGGGAAACTCGCATCCACTTTTTGTAATATCAACAATGGATTTAAATTATTCTTTTTTAATAAGAATTCGGTAGAGCTATCTTTATCTGCTAAAATAGCTTTCAACAAATGCAAGGTTTCAATAGCCGCATCTTTACTATTATAGGCCAATTGCTGTGCTGCTTGAATGGCTTCCTGTGCTTTAATTGTATATTGACTTAAATTCATAGTATTGTTTATTTATAACAAGGTAGGTTCAAAAGCAGGGCCAATCTATGATATACGTTAGATTGTCATAAAAAAGTGAGCAAAACGGCATAAAAGTCAGTTACAACAAGGTTTTTCTGCTATTTTTACATACAAAATTTCATCAACATCCCAATAAGTTATTAGCCCATTGAACGAGTTTTCAAATACCGAATTCATAAAAGCAACAGCCCGAAATTTGGGCTTTGATTTCTGTGGCATTGCTCAAGCAACAGAATTAAGTGAAGATGCTAGGCGACTTGAAAAATGGTTGGCTCAAGGATTTCATGGTGACATGGAGTACATGGAAAAAAATTTTGACTTAAGAATAGATCCACGAAAATTAGTGCCTGGAGCAAAATCGGTGATTACTTTTTTAAAAAATTATTACCCGAATAAATCAGATCAACAAATTGCCAATAAACAAGATGCAAAAATTGCGAAATATGCATGGGGTGAAGATTATCATGAAGTGATAAGAAATCAATTGCATGAATTACTGGATATTTTAAGAAAAAAAATAGGCCCCATTGAAGGAAGAGGCTTTGTAGATTCTGCCCCCGTATTGGAAAGATCATGGGCACAATTAGCTGGCGCGGGATGGATTGGTAAAAATGGAAATTTAATTCATCCTCAAAGCGGATCCTTCTTTTTTTTAGCTACTTTAATAATTGATCTGCCATTGCAATACGATGCACCACTCGTCAAAGATTTTTGCGGCACTTGTACAAAATGTATTGACGCTTGCCCTACACAAGCCATCTTACCCAATAAAACTATTCAAGCCAACCATTGTATCAGTTATTTTACAATTGAATTAAAAAAAGCTGAAATAAAAACGGACACCCATTATAAAGATTGGGCCTTTGGATGTGATGTTTGCCAAGATGTTTGCCCTTGGAATAGATTTAGCACCCCACACGAAGAAACAAAATTCAAACCCTTGAATCATTTATTACAAATGAATAAAGCAGATTGGATGCAGATGGAAGAAACTACTTTTAAAGCGCGATTTAATACATCCCCCTTGTTAAGGTCAAAACTAAAAGGAATTAAAAGAAATATTGAATATCTTAACCATCAAGAAAAGGCAGATTAAAACAATGGCATTTTTATTGCCGTTAAAAAAACCCAGGATGGATTAAGGAAGGGTTTTGTTATGAATGGCCGCTTGTAAATTTTGCAACTCCAATTCCATTTTGGAACCCAGCACTTTATCATTTAATAAAGTTTGGAATTTTTCCCAAGGATACCATTTTACTTTTTGCTCAAAAGACCAATGAATGACATAGGCACTATCTTTTAAAAGCGTCCATTCAAGTTGAACCAAATACGGGCTTTGCCCAGTAGCTACCCATTGATATTGAACAGAATGATTGGTTTTATTTAAAAGCCGAACAGTTTGTGTCCCAATATAGGCGGTATTGTTTTCCAGCCTTACTTTATTTTCTTTCCAATCGCTCATCCACTCCTTCCAGTGATTTAAATCGGAAGTGAAATAAGCTATTTTTTCGGAGCTGGTATTTACTTCTATAGCCCTGGAAGCGATGACGGTAGAGGGAAACAATAGTGAAATACCTGTTACCAGTAAACTCAAAATAACAGCACTAATTAATATTAATTTAATAAATCGCATTTACTCCCATTTAAAAATTTTGAAGGCAATAGCATACACCACTACAATCCAAATGAGTAAAATAGAAATGTCGGGCCAAGAGGCCAGCAATCCTGTTCCTTCGAAAGATATATTACGCATCGCATTATTAAAATGTGTCAAAGGTAATATTTTACAAAAAGGCTGCATCCAAACAGGAAAATTATCAATAGAGAAAAAAGTACCCGCTAATAAAAATTGAGGCAGGGTGATGATATTGGCTAAAGGCGGAATCGTACTTTCATTCTTAGCTACTCCACTTACAATAAAACCAAAGCCCATAAATAATATTAAAGCAATAAAACTTAAAACCATAATACTTGCAAAAGTAACCCAGCCATTGACCAAAGTAAATTTGAAAGCAAAGTGTCCAATAGCAATAATTACTACTGCTGTAATTAATTGAAACAATACCCTACTTAACGCTTCTCCTAATATAATATACAGCCGACGAATGGGGGTGGCATAAAATCTTTTCAAAACCAATTGCTGCCTTAAATTAAAAAACAAAAAGGCGACACCAAAAACACCAGCACTTAATAAGGAAAAACCAAGTTGTCCTGGTAAAATAAAATCAATGGTGCGGTAAATGCGTCCAGGTACTTGTTGTACCGTATTATTGACCACCGCAATTGTAGGCGTATTGGGGAATTCCGTTTGATTTATTTTACCAATCACCGAATTTAAAATGGATTTAACCAATTGAATGTTTTGCGGGTTAGCCGCTTCTGAGCTGGTTAAATTAATGATATAAGGTGCGTTGGTACTTTTAGATTTTTGTATGGAAAGCATCGCTGTAATTCGTCCTTTAGCTAATTCACTTTTAATCTTATCTGCCTCTCCATGTACGAAGCTTAGACCTGGAATATTTTTAATAGCGGCAAACAATGCATTAGTGGTATCCGAATTTTTGTCCATTACCACATTCACATTAATATTACTACCATTACTTAAAAAGCCAAAAACTAAAATGAAAATTAAGGGGAAGGCAAAGCTAAAAACAACCGCAGACGGACTTCTAAAAGTAGCCCTAAGGCTTGCTTTAGTAATCGCTAATAGGGCGGTAATTTGACTATAAGGACGCATAGCTTTAAGGATGATTCACTACAAAGATAGGCATTCGCGTTTGAGGTTGCCCCATCATTTGTTGGATGCTTTTTACTTGTTGTAAAGTTTCCCATTGAACTACGCCAATTTCTTCTTTGATTGCTTTTACCTTAATACTATTCTCATACCCATTAATCAATTCTTCAATAAAAGATTTATTCTCCGGATAGGACTTAATACTATACCCTTTTAAATGTGCCATTTTAGAGGCAGAAACAATGGCATCATTCAAAGTTCCAATTTTGTCAACTAACCCAATTTTTACAGCGTCTATTCCAATCCATACACGACCTTGTGCAATCGAGTCGATATAATTTACACTCTTTTTACGACCAATAGCCACTCTCGATTTAAAAGAAACATAGATACTGTCCACACTAGATTGCATAAACCTTTTTTCGGTTGCATTTAAAGTTCTTGTAGCAGAAGGCATATCGGCATATTGGCCAGTATTGACTCTATCAAAAGTAATACCCAATTTATTTTTCATAAACATCTCTACATTCGGTATTACCGAAAATACACCAATGGATCCTGTGATAGTATTGGCATCGGCATAAATAGAATCCGCACCACATGCAATATAATATCCGCCAGAAGCCGCATAGTTTCCCATACTAACAATAACTGGTTTTTCTTTTTTTAGCAAATCAATCTCTCTCCAAATAATATCACTGGCCAATGAACTTCCTCCTGGCGAATTAACTCTTATTACCACCGCATTGATGGAAGCATCTTTTCTTAATTTTTGTAACAATACACGATAATCATCACTCGCTATGGACCCATTTTGATCTTTACCCATTATAATATCCCCATCTGCAAAAACGACTGCAATTTTTCCGCTACCCGAACCTCGGAGGGCAACGGATGCAGCATAATCATTGATGCTTACAAATGAAATAGATTGTTCTTTCTGAATATGTACTTTTTTGGCAATTAATTTTTTAACCTGATCATCATACAATAAACCATCTACTAAATGATATTGTAAAGCATCATTCGCATTTTGAATTTTACCCTCATTGGCTATTTCTTTCAAAGTAGCTATGTCTATTTTTCTTTTTTTAGCAGTACCTGCTAAGAAATTATTGTATAAGGCATTTAACCAAATGCCTGTTTGTAATTTATTGGCTTCAGACATTTGTGTATATCTAAAAGGCTCAGTGGCGCTTTTAAATTTTCCAGCATAAAAAACTTCAGGCTTAATTTCTAATTTATCCAATAGCCCTTTTAAAAATAGTGTTTCATAAGAGAAGCCATTAAATTCTAGCCCCCCTTGAGGATGCGTATAAATTTCATCTGCCACATTCCCAATCCAATACCCTTTTTGAGTAATGGTTTCTCCATAGGCAATAATAAATTTATTGGAAGCTTTAAAATCAATAAGGGCTTTCCTTATTTCTTCAGTGCTCGCATACCCATTCGGATTTTGTTGGCACTTGATATACATCCCTTTAATAGTTGAATCTTTTTTTGCATTCTTTATTAGCCCAATCAATTCAGATAAACTAGGCACTTTGCCTTTCTTTTTATTTAATAATTCAGAAAAGGGATCCGATTTGGTTTGTTCCAGAAAATCTTCAGACATATCTATCACTAAAACCGAATTAGCCTCAATTATTTTTTGTTCTTCACTAGAAAAACTTCCTGCAATACCTAACAGTATCAATAAGCCAAATAAACTAAAGATGAACAATGCCAATAAGGAGGCAAAAAAGGTTTTGAAAAAAATTTTCATGTAGAATAAAATTAGTTTGCTCTTTTCCCCAAAATAGAGGGTTATAAAATAGGGTAAGGCTGTAAAATTATGGATATTTGAGCTACTTTCAGCATACTTCTATGAACAAAGCATACCTATTGATAGGCGGTAATATGGGCGACCGATTGGCAAACTTACAAGAAGCCATTATTAATATTCGTGCGCATGCAGGGACTGTAGAAAAAATTTCTTCCATATATGAAACAGCCGCTTGGGGCAATACCCAACAGGAGGCTTTTTTGAATCAAGCTTTGCTTATTGAGACAATACATTCTGCAAGCCAGCTAATGTCTATTTTGTTGGATATTGAAATTAAACAAGGCAGAATAAGATCCATCCCTATGGGCCCCAGAACCATTGATATTGATATCATTTATTTTAATGACGATAGGATTGAAACCAAGGAATTAACCATCCCCCATCCAAGTATGTTTAAAAGAAACTTTGTATTAATTCCACTAGTAGAAATTGCTCCAAACTACCTACACCCCATTTTACATAAAAGCAATTCAGCTTTACTTTCAGCATGTGCAGATGACTGCCTTGTGCATAAAAAAATTGAATTTTAAGCGCGCTCCTGCCTATATTTGAAAACGTAGTACGAATCAGCATATGAAGTATCATTACATCGCTATTGAAGGAAATATTGGAGCCGGAAAAACAACCCTTTCGCAACTCTTGTCACAACATTACAATGCAA
This sequence comes from Sediminibacterium ginsengisoli, assembly GCA_945865545.1. Lineage (GTDB taxonomy): Bacteria > Bacteroidota > Bacteroidia > Chitinophagales > Chitinophagaceae > Sediminibacterium > Sediminibacterium ginsengisoli_F. Next base: position 29,553 of record CAMBEQ010000020.1, read on the forward strand.
AGTTGGTTTTAGAAGAGTTTGCCGACAACCCTTTCTTAACTAAGTTTTATGAAAATCCAAAACAATACGCCTTTCCTTTAGAATTATTTTTTTTAGCAGAAAGATTTAAACAACAACAAGAACTCATAAAAAACAATGACTTATTTCAACAAGTCACCATATCTGATTATTTATTTACTAAATGTTTATTGTTTGCAAAAGTTAATTTACCTGAGGAAGAATTTAGATTGTATCAAAAAATGTTTGACGTTTTTTTTCAGCAACTCACTCCGCCCGATATTTTAATTTATTTACACGCCCCTGTCAATAAATTACAAACCAATATCAAAAAAAGGAATCGAAAATTTGAACAATCCATTCCAGATGAATACTTATATAAAATTCAAGAAACCTATACCAGCTACATTAAGCAACACCATATTAAGACCATTTTTATAGACGCTAGTAATGCCGATTTTTTATACAATGAGGCGCATTTGAAGGTGATTACAGATGCTTTAGAAAAAGAAATAGAAGAAGGGCAACATTATTACAGTTTGCCTTAACTTTAATCAATGGATAGTACCGCTCCAATAAAGCAAGACCCTTTTGCATCCCTAAAGATTAAAGAATTTAGAAATTTAATGTTGGGTCGATTCCTATTTATAATGGGCCTTAGAATGATGGGCACTTTGGTAGGTTGGTGGATTTATGAATTAACCAATGCCCCCTTTGCTATTGGATTGATTGGACTTGCCGAAGTCATCCCCGCTGTTTCACTGGCCTTGTATGCAGGACACGTAATTGATATAAGTGAAAAAAGAAAACTGCTCTTAAGAGGGGTGAGTTTGTATTGGATATGCGCAATAGTATTATTAGGCTTATCTATTTATAATGACAAAACAGATATTTCCAATAACCTTCAGGCAAACCGTTCACTTTTTGTTGCAATAGGTATTTACTTTCTTGTTTTTTGCACAGGCATTATACGGTCCTTCACAGGGCCTAGCTTTGGTACCATTGTGGGAAATATAATGCCTAAAGAGCTTCTTCAAAATGCCACTACTTGGAGCCAAGGCATTTGGCTAACTGCCTCCATATTGGGGCATGCCATTGTAGGCTTTATTATTGCAGGTTTTGGACATACAGGGGCTTTGATTAGTGTGGTATCCCTTGTTTCAGTTGGCTATTTATTTATTGCAAAAATAAAACCAATACCACCACATATTGACTTAGTGGTGAATCAAAAAACACTAGAGAGTGTTAAAGAAGGTTTACGTTTTGTTTTTAACACCAAAGAAGTATTCGGTGCTCTATCATTGGATTTGTTTGCGGTATTATTTGGAGGCGCAGTAGCGATGATTCCCGTTTACGCAGTGGATATTTTAAAAGTGGGGCCCATTGGATTTGGTTGGTTGAATGCGGCATCAGACATAGGCGCAATTTTAATTATTTTTATCATTACTTTATTTCCAGTGCATAAGGCACAAGGAAAAAAATTACTCATCGCCGTGGGCGGATTTGGATTATGTATTATCGTATTTGCTTTATCAAAATTATTCTGGCTTTCCTTCGCTGCTTTATTATTAAGTGGGATACTAGATGGATTTAGTATGATTGTAAGAGGTACCATTGTTCAACTAAAAACCCCCGATCATATGCGCGGAAGGGTCATGAGTGTGAATTCCATGTTTATCAATAGCAGCAATGAATTTGGTCAATTTGAAAGTGGTGTAGCTGCCAAATTATTAGGTGTGATTCCTTCGGTTGTTTTTGGTGGGGCCATGACTTTAATTGTGGTTTTTACCACTTGGTTTAAAGCCCCTTCTTTAAGAAAAATGGAATATTAAGCGAGCAATCCAATCATAACATCATGCACGATTGGACAAAATTCTACATTTTTCATAGTAATCGGGATACGTTTAAAAAAAACATCTTCGTCTGTATAGGGGAATCTTTGGCAATCGGTAGGTCGATGCTCATAAATACTACAAGCATTGTCTGCCCCTAAAAATGGACATGGCTTAGTATTAGCTACGTAATCTCCCTCTTGGTCCATTGACAAATAAGTATCAATAAAGGCGGTTTCTTTCATTCTTAAATACTTACTAATTCTTTTAATATCGGGCATCTTAAATCGGGGAGAATAGTTTTTACAACATCTAGCACAATCCAAACAGTTAATTTTCTCAAAAGCTGCTTCATGTAAAGGGGGCAATTGTTTTAATATTTTCCGCTTGTCCACCCTTTTTAAAAAATTTTGAAATTTTTTAAGCGTCTCTGGAGCTGGTAATTCGTATAATTGTTCAATAGATAAAGCCATAATAGTGAGTCAAAGATAAACTATTTGGCACTCATCCACAAGCTTTCCCCACCTAGAGGCTAGTTAACAAATAAGGGTTAGTTTTTTGTATCTTTGAATCCATTTTTTAAACCACCCTATTTATGTTGCAATTGAACCCGAACGGAGCAGAATTTATCAAAAGACATATTGGCCCCAATGCCCAAGACACCCAAAAAATGTTAGACACTATTGGTATAAAATCGATAGAAGAATTAATTGAAAAAACAATCCCCAATAACATACGTTCGAAAAAAGCAATGCAAATTCCAGAAGGACTGTCCGAATTTGAAATGTTGCAATTTTTAAAAACCATTGCAGAAAAAAATATAGTGGCTACTAATTTTATTGGCCAAGGTTATTATGGTACCATCACCCCAAGTGTGATTCTTAGAAATATTTTTGAAAATCCAGGTTGGTATACACAGTACACACCGTATCAAGCAGAAATTGCGCAAGGACGTTTAGAAAGTTTATTGAATTTTCAAACCATGGTTTGTGATTTTACAGGCCTACCTATTGCCAATGCTTCCTTATTAGACGAAGCTACTGCAGCAGCCGAAGCTATGGCTATGATTTTTAATCATGTTAATAAAAGCGATATTGTTACCCAACCAAAACTATTTGTGGATAGCGCGATATTCCCACAAACCAAAGACGTTTTAGTTACCCGAGCTAAACCCATTAACATTGAAATTGTAGAAGCCGATTATACAAGCACTAAGATAGATGGAAGTTATTTTGGTGCCATTTTACAATACCCAAACAACACGGGCAGCATTGAAGATTATACAAAGTTCATTGATCAAGTGCATGCAGCAGGTGGTTTAGTTATTTTAGTAGCTGATATTTTAGCACTAAGTTTATTAAAAAGCCCTGGCGAATTAAATGCAGATGTAGCGGTAGGCAATACACAACGTTTTGGGGTACCCATTGGATTTGGCGGACCACATGCTGCTTATTTTGCCACCAAAGATGAATTTAAAAGAGGCATGCCTGGCAGATTAATTGGTGTCAGTGTAGATGCGCAAGGCAATAGAGCTTTAAGAATGGCTTTGCAAACCAGAGAGCAACATATTAAAAGAGAAAAAGCAACTTCCAATATTTGTACGGCCCAAGCATTGCTAGCCAATATGGCGGTGATGTATGCAGTATATCATGGACCCGCTGGCATAAAAAAGATTGCAAGTAAAGTGCATGGATTAGCTCAGTTATTGGATGCACAATTACAAAGCCTTGGACTGACTCAAGTAAATAAATATTATTTTGATACGCTTCATGTAAAAGGAATAGATGCCACTTCTCTTAGTAAAGCAGCCTTGGCTGAAAATATAAATTTTAGATACCATCAAGATGGTAGCATTAGTATCACCATAGACGAAACTATTACTGAAAAAGAAATTTCTGCTGTCGTAGCCCTTTTTGAAAAAATAACAGGCAAAAAAGCCAATGGAAAAGCAAGCAGCGCAATAGCTATCCCTAATGCGCTTCAAAGAGCATCTACTTATTTGCAACATCCTGTATTTAACATTCATCATAGTGAAACACAAATGATGCGTTACATCAAGCAATTGGAAAATAAAGATTTGTCTTTAAATACCAGCATGATTAGTTTAGGTAGTTGCACAATGAAATTAAATGCTGCCACTGAAATGATTCCTGTAAGCTGGCCTGCATTTAGTTCCTTACATCCCTTTGCGCCAAGTAGCCAAACAAAAGGCTATCAAGAAATGGCTAAAGAATTAAGTGATTATTTATGTCAAACCACCGGCTTTACGGCTTGTAGTTTACAACCCAATAGTGGTGCACAAGGTGAGTACGCAGGTTTATTAACCATACGCGCTTATCATGAGCATCATGGACAAGCCCATAGAAATATTGTCTTAATTCCTATTAGCGCCCACGGAACTAATCCTGCAAGTGCTGTCATGGCAGGCTTTAAAGTCATTGTGGTGTCCTGTGATGATGCTGGAAATATTGATATGAAAGATTTAAAAGACAAAGCAATACTTCACAAAGATAATTTAGGTGCATTAATGGTAACCTACCCATCTACTCATGGTGTTTTTGAAGAAACCATTATTGATATTTGTGGAACGATTCATGAATTCGGAGGTTTGGTATATATGGACGGTGCCAATATGAATGCGCAGGTTGGATTAACTAGCCCAGGTAATATTGGTGCAGATGTTTGTCATTTGAATTTACACAAAACTTTTGCCATCCCACATGGAGGTGGCGGCCCTGGCATGGGACCAATTTGTGTGAATGATAAATTAGCCCCCTTCTTACCTGGCCATGTACATACCCAAAATAAAATAGGTGCAGTGAGTGCAGCTCCGATTGGCTCTGCAAGTATTTTATTAATTAGCTATGCTTACATCAAAATGCTTGGTGCCACTGGATTGCAATTGGCCACGGCTTATGCTATTTTGAATGCTAATTATATGAAAAATAGATTAGAAAAAAATTATTCAATATTGTATGCAGGTAAAAATGGTACTTGCGCACATGAATTTATTATAGATTTAAGACCTTTCAAAGCAAGTGCTGGTATCGAATCTGAAGATGTTGCTAAAAGATTAATTGATTATGGCTTTCATGCCCCTACAGTTAGTTTCCCAGTAGCAGGAACTATTATGATTGAGCCTACAGAAAGCGAAGACAAAGCAGAACTAGACCGTTTTTGCGATGCCTTGATTGCTATTCATGATGAAATAAAAGCTATTGAAAATGGCACACTTGATAAAATAGACAACCCATTAAAAAATGCGCCTCATACACAAAAAGTAATTTGTGCCAATGAATGGAGCCATGCTTATACAAGACAAGAAGCAGCCTTCCCATTGTATTATGTGCAACAAAATAAATTTTGGCCAACGGTAGCAAGAGTGAACAATACCCACGGTGATCGTAATTTAATATGTACCTGCGAACCCGTAGCTTCTTATGCCGAATAGCATGAAGGAGGCATGTTAAAATAAATAATTACTACGAAAAAAGGAGCTACTAAATAGTGGCTCCTTTTTATTTTAATTACGTAGCTCTATTTTTTGTATCCCATTAGGTTCCAAAAGAGGTTTGCTGATGGTCAAAATTTTCTTGAACTATCCCTGTTTTATTATTGGTAATCACCTCATACAAAGAAATTATTTTGTCTTTGTCCTTAATGACTACTTGTAATTTCTCTAAGTCGGATTCTAAGTTTTTCATTTTTTTATTCTCGGCTTCGTATTTACTAATATATTCGTCTACTTGCATGGTTTGACCCGAGGTCTGATAAACGTCAAGAGGTGAAATCATTTGTCCTTGGCCATTAAGCACCCATAAAATATTTAGTTCGGCATAATATTCATCAATTTTAATTAAAATATCAGAACCCACTGAGCCCAGATTTCTTAATTGTTTTGAAAAATATCCATTCGATAAGCCTATCCTTTTCTCAAAGGAATGCGGAGAAATAGACTTGAATTGCAAATAAAGATTGATTCTTTCAATTGGTTTCATGTGTATATGTTTTAATTCAGATACAATTTATTCCTATTGAAAATAGATTTAAAAATACTTAGGCCTCATTTTTTAAATACTTGGGCCTCATTTTTTAAAAATTAAACTGCTTTCTCACTCAACTCAAGCCATCTAATTTCTGCCGACTCCAAGGCCTGATTGATGTTTGATAATTCTTCACTAATAGAAGTGATGAGGGTATAATCTAGATTGGTTGCATTCAATTTTTCTAATAATGCTGCTTTTTTCTTTTCTAAATCGGGCATGGATTTAGTTAGCGTATCTAATTCTAATTTTTCTTTGTAGGTCATTTTCTCCGCACTTACTTTCTCAATGGATTTCTTTTCAGCAGGAAATTTGGTGGCCACTTCTTTTACTGGCACTGCATGGGTAGTAATATCAGAACTTACCGAAGCATAGCTTTGCTTGCTCTTTTCTAAAATTCTAAACTGAGTATAATTACCAGGATAATCTCTAATGACGCCATCTCCTTCAAATATAAATAAGTGATCTACTAATTTATCCATAAAATAACGGTCATGCGAAACCAATAAAACACAACCTGCAAAATCAATTAAAAATTGCTCTAATACTGCCAAAGTAGGCAAGTCAAGATCGTTGGTAGGCTCATCCAATATTAAAAAATTTGGATTCTTAAACAAGATGGTAAGTAATTGTAATCTTTTTTTCTCCCCCCCGCTCAATGCACTTAAATAAGTGTATTGCTTATCGGGTGTAAATAAAAACAATTCAAGAAACTGTGCTGCACTTAAAGATCCACCGCTACTTAATGGAAAATTTTCAGCATAGGTTTTTAAATATTCAATCACCCGCATATCTTTCTTATACACCAGCCCTTCTTGAGAAAAATGACCAAAGACAATGGTATCCCCTACATTAATTTTACCACTGTCTGGTTGAGTTATTCCTTGTAAGATTTGTAAAAAAGTACTTTTGCCCACTCCATTTTTACCCACAATCCCAATACGCTCCCCTTTGCTAAAAGTATAATCAAACCCTTTTAATACCACGGTATCACCGTAGGACTTGTATACTTTTTTTGCTTCGATAATTTTACCACCCAATCTAGTCATCTTCATGTCTAGCTGCAAATTAGTGTCATCAATTTTTTGCTTCGCCTTGGCTTCCACCTCATAAAAATTATCTTGCCTACTTTTACTTTTAGTGGTTCTGGCTTTAGGTTGCTTGCGCATCCATTCCAATTCTTTTCTAAACGTATTTTTTGCCTTATCAATACTAGCCAATTCAGATTCTATTCTAGCTGCTTTCTTTTCTAAATAATTTTCATAGTCTCCTTTATAAGAATATAAATTCTCTCTTTCCAATTCCCATATCTCATCTGTCACCGATTCTAAAAAATACCGATCATGCGAAACAAGCAATAAGGTGACTTTTTCTTGCTCTAAATAATTTTCCAACCACTCAATCATATTTAAATCTAAGTGATTGGTAGGCTCATCCATTAACAACAAAACATGCTTAGGCTCAAATCCAATTTGAATTAAGGTCTTAGCCAAGGAAACTCTTTTACGTTGCCCCCCACTCAATTTAGATACCGGTTGCTCTAGGTGATGAATATTTAGTTGTGTTAAAATAGTTTTCACCTTGGACTCAAAATCCCAGGCGCTTCTTTCTTCCATCTCCATTATGGCATCGGTAATCAAATTTTCATCTTCCGTTTCCATCGCCATTTCATAGTTGCTAATGGCTTTCATCATGGGATGGTCCTGATTAAATAAGTTTTGAGTGATGCTCGCCGACTCTATAAATTGAGGGTCTTGTTCAAATAAAACCAAATGAACGTCTTTGTGGATTTTTGCGGTTCCCGCATCTGGCACTTCTTTCCCTGCCAATATGCGTAAAAGAGTGGTTTTTCCTACTCCATTTCTAGCAATTAACGCAATGCGATCGCCTTCATTGATATTAAAACTAATGCCTTTAAACAAAGGATATATGCCATAACTTTTAGTCAAGCCTTCTACAGAAACGTAATTCATGGCGCAAAGATAAGTTGTACTAGGGAGTATCAATTAGATTTATACTAAGAATGCACGAAAAATAGGGTAAAAACAAGCGAAGGATGTATTTTTGTACCTCTAATACCCTAAAAGTAAAAAGATGAAGCATTTTGAGGTGCCTAACGGCTATCGTAGCAATTTAATAAGTGCCATTAAGCAAAAAAGAAAAGAAGAAGATAAGCTTAAAAAAGATTTTAGTCCTACCCTGATCGATTTAGGCCATCTGAAATTTTATTTAGCTCGCCATTTTGGATTTTGTTATGGTGTAGAAAATGCAATTGATATTGCCTATAGAACCATCGAAGAAAATAAAGGAAAAAGAATTTATTTATTGAGTGAAATGATACATAACCCCCAAGTGAATGAAGATTTATTAAAAAAGGGAGTGCAATTCTTACAAGACACTAATGGTAATGAAATAATTCCTATAAAAACATTAACCAAAGAAGATGTGGTCATCATTCCCGCTTTTGGAACCACACTAGAATTAGAAGCAAAAATTAATAAAATTGGAATTGAAATTCAAAAATACAATACTACTTGTCCTTTTGTAGAAAAGGTATGGAACCGCGGAGATCAAATTGCCAAAAAAGGATTTACCATTATTATACACGGTAAACCAAAGCATGAAGAAACAAGAGCCACTTTTTCACATGCTGCCGATAAAACACCTACGCTTATTGTTAATGACATGGAGGAAGCTATTGTTTTAGGAAAATTTATTTTAGGTGAATTGCCATTGACCGAGTTCGGTATCTATTTTAAAAATAGATACAATGAACGCTTTGACCCTGCTATTCATTTTGAAAAAATAGGCGTTATCAATCAAACAACTCAATTAGCCACCGACACGCAAGCTATTTCGGACTATTTAAAAAATATTATCTCCACCAAGTATGGAAAAGAAAATAGCAGTGAGCATTTTGCAGATACCAGAGATACTTTATGTTATGCCACTAATGACAATCAATCTGCGGTGGTGGGACTGCTAGAGCAACCAGCCGATATTGCCATTGTAATGGGTGGTAAAAACAGCAGCAATAGTTCACATTTAGTAGAACTTTGTGAAAGAAAATTACCTACTTATTTTATTGATGATGCGAATAGAATAATAGATCGTCATCAAATTATACGCAGTAATTGGATCACCAAACAATCTGAATTAGTAAATGATTATTTACCTAATAAAGCTCCAGTTTCTATTTTAATGACCAGTGGAGCCAGCTGCCCAGATACGGTTGTAGAATCGGTGATTAGAAAAATAGTGAGTTTTTATGCATTAGATGAAAAGCTGGAAGAAGTAAGTAATGCCTGGATTTCCTAAAAAGTAATTAGCTTTTGGTTTCACTAATTTTAGCTAAGGCCCATTGTAAGGCCAACTCAAATTGCTCTTCTCTGTTCATAGTGGTATTATCCAACACTTTCGCATCTGCCGCTTGTCTCAATGGGCTTCTTTCTCTGGTGGTATCTAGTAAATCACGGTGTTGTAAATTAGCCGCAATCTCCTCTTTACTAATTGCTGGATTAGTCAATTGTAATTCTAAAAAACGTCTTTCCACTCGAATGGCAGGGTCTGCAGTGACAAATATTTTAAGTGCTGCAGTAGGAAATACGACTGTTCCAATATCCCTACCATCCATTACAATTCCTTTGTTTTCTCCCATGGCCTGCTGTTGTGCAACTGCAAAATCTCTTACTGCCCCTATAGCAGCTACTTCACTTACTTTTTGACTCACTGCCATTTCTCTAATTTCAGCTTCTACATTTTCGTTGTTTAAAATCATATCACTTTTTAGTGTGGTTGCATTGTAACTAAAATTTAATGTAATTTTTTTCAATGCTGCAGCAATAGTGAATTCGTCATCAAAGGCAATATTATTTCTTAAAAAATAAAGCGCTACGGCACGATACATTGCTCCCGTATCAATAAAAACATATTCTAATTTAGTAGCCAGCGCTTTTGCTAAAGTGCTTTTACCGCAAGAAGAGTATCCATCAATAGCAATGATAATTTTATTAGGCATATTAGGCTACTGAAATAGTTTGTGTTTTTGGCATATTGGCATTTCTCATGGCAATTTGTCGAACAGCATTGGAAACGACTGCTCTTAAAGCGTTCTTAGCCATTTCTTCTTTTCCCACCATGGCAGGGACCCCTTCATCACCACCCTCTCTAATAGATTGTACCAATGGAATCTCTCCTAAAAATGGTAAATCATATTCAGAGGCTAAATTTCTGCCTCCTTCTTTTCCAAATAAATAATATTTATTTGTAGGTAATTCTGCTGGTGTGAAGTAAGCCATATTTTCAACGAGTCCAATAACAGGCACTTGAATATTTGCTTGGCCAAACATGGCAATTGCTTTTTTAGCATCCGCTAATGCCACTGTTTGTGGGGTTGTTACAATCACAACTCCGGTAACCGGAACGGTTTGCATAATTGTTAAATGAATATCGCCCGTGCCTGGTGGCATATCAATCACTAGATAATCCAACTCGCCCCAATCCACATCGGTAATGAATTGTCTTATAGCACTAGAAGCCATTGGGCCTCTCCAAACCACTGCATCTTTTTCATCTACCAATAAACCTATGCTCATTAATTTAATTCCAAATTTTTCAAGAGGTAAAATGATTCCTTTACCCTCTTCCTCTTTCATCAAGGGTCTTTGTCCTCTTACTCCAAACATGATGGGCACACTTGGCCCATAAATATCAGCGTCCATTAAACCCACTTTTGCACCCCCTTCCGCCAATGCCAAAGCCAAATTAGCTGAAACAGTACTTTTACCAACACCCCCTTTTCCACTGACTACTGCTATAATATTTTTAACATTGGCTAAAACCTTTTGTTCATCCTTCCTTAAACTGGTGGTATTGGAGGTGAAATCAACTTTAATAATGGCCGCTTTATTCACTAGTAATTTGATCGCATTTTCACAAGCATTTTTCATCAAATCTTTCATTGGACAAGCTGGAGTGGTAAGCACGATAGTAAAACTAACTTCATTGCCATCTACTTTTAAGTCTTTGATCATATTTAGGGTAACCAAGTCCTTTCCTAAGTCTGGTTCTTGCACATTGCTCAACGCTTTTAATATTTCCGCCTCGGTCATTTTGAAAGTTTTTGTTAAATAAAATAGATCCTTGCAAAGTTAACGCTCATTGCACTTATTTTGCTCTTTTACAAGGCAGAATATCCCATTTTGCCCTAAAATTTGCCTATTTCTTTAAAAAATTGTGTTCGTATATTTAAACTAGGAGACTTAAATTTGCATCTACATGAGAAAGACTATTTTAATAATTTCGATTGCCTTTATCTGCTTGAATAAACAAGCCGTTATAGCTCAAGAGGTGGATATTTATCGCGATTCTGTAGTTCAACTATACGGTGTCATTATGACCGCAGATAGTTTAAAAGCGGTTCCATTTGCAAGCGTAGTGGTTGAAAAAAAAGGAAGAGGAACCATTACCAATAATGACGGTGTATTTTCCATTGCTGTCAATAAAGGAGAACGCATTACTTTTTCATCTGTTGGATTTAAAGACAGAACCATTCTTATTCCCCTTAAATTAGAAGGCAATCAATATAGTGTTATACAATTATTGGTCAATGATACCAATTTCTTACCAGCTACCATTTTAAAGCCAAGACCCACTCGTGCACAATTTGAAAGAGACTTTGTCAATTCAAAAATTGATGACGACCTATATGAAACTGCAAGAAAAAATGTAAGCATGAGTCAGAAAAGAGTCATTCTATCCAGTTTGCCTTTTGATGGCAGAGAAGCAGTAGGTGCCTCCTTAAAACAACAAGCAGCAAAATACTATTATGCTGGTCAATTGGCTCCCATGAATATTTTAAATCCTAGCGCATGGAGATCATTTATTAATTCTTGGAAAAAAGGAGATTACAAAAATAAAAAATAGTGGCCCTATGAAAAATATTACAGTCATAGGAGCAGGCACTATGGGTAATGGTATTGCACATGTATTTGCCCAGAAAGGATTTAATGTCCATTTAGTAGATACCCAAGCAGCTGCCTTAGATAAAGCGATGGCTACTATTAAAAAAAATATAGACCGACAAATTGCAAAAGGAATTGTAAGTGAAGAAGATAAACAACGCATACTTCAAAATATAACCTGTTTTGATACCATTGAATTAGGTGTACAAAAAGCCGATTTAGCAATTGAAGCCGTAACAGAAAATAGCAATATTAAAAAAACTATTTTTGCAGCCATAGACTTACACGCCCCCGCTCATTGCATTTTAGCCAGCAATACTTCCTCTATATCTATAGCCGAATTGGCTTCTGCCACCAAGCGTCCACAGCAAGTAATAGGTATGCACTTTATGAATCCAGTACCCATTATGAAACTGGTAGAAATTATCAATGGAGCAGCAACAGCTAATGAGGTTACAGAAAAGATAGTATCACTTACCAAAGCCATTGATAAAATTCCTTGCGTAGTAAAAGATTTTCCTGGCTTTATTGCTAATAGAATTTTGATGCCCATGATTAATGAAGCCATTTATGCTTTATCTGAGGGTGTAAGTGATGCTGCCACCATCGATCAAATAATGAAATTAGGCATGGCCCACCCTATGGGGCCTTTACAATTGGCGGATTATATTGGACTGGATGTATGTAAAAATATTTTAGTGATTATGCAGGAAGGATTTAATAATATTAAATATGCGCCATGCCCATTGCTTGTAAATATGGTAGCAGCTGGAAAATTGGGCATTAAAACAGGAGAAGGTTTTTATAAATATTAATACAACTCGTATTAAAAATTTCTTTTGATTGATTGATTTATTTACGTACTAGCTCAATACGCAAATCGCGTAATTCATTAAGTTTATTTAGAACTTCTTCCAATCGGTGTTTGGGAATACCTAATTTTAATTGAACAAATAATTGCGCTTCCTGGTAAAGAACATTACAATGATATTGTTTCACAATCATCATGACTTCATTCATTTGATGGTAGTCAAAATTTAATTCATAATTCAACGCTACTGCTTTTTGAACCATCGGTGTTAATTGAAGGGCAAGAGAAGTAGCTGTCTTGTATGCATTAATTAAACCAGGCACCCCTAATAAAGTGCCACCAAAATACCTTACTACCACCACCATTACATTAGTGAGTTGCTTGCTGTCTATTTGACCTAAAATGGGCCTGCCTGCAGAGCCAGCCGGTTCGCCATCATCACTTACCCTAAAAATAAGACCTTCGGTGCCCATACGATATGCCAAGCAGTAATGCACTGCCTTGGGGTGCTCTTTTTTCAAAGCAGCAATATGTTTTTTGCAAATGTCGATTGACTCTACAGGGAAGCAATACGCTAAAAAACGGCTTCCCCTTTCTTTTAACTCCGCCATAGCGGGTTGTTCAATGGTATAATAAAAATTGGGATCCATTAAAATGACACTAAATATAATATTAAGACCAAAGCTAGTTCATAATGCCTAATCATTTGTAACATTGCAGTATGACTTTAGCAGAAATAAAAATAACCATCAAAGAATTACTCAGTAAAAAAATTGATGCGATTGAACTTAATAGTTTGCTAGGCATGCTCATTGAGGAAGTGACTGGTTGGAATAGAGTACAACAAGTAGTTGAAATCAATACCCCACTCACCGAATTGCAAATTAAAAAATTCAATGAGTACAGCCAAGAATTACTCAACGATAAACCCATTCAGTATATTTTAGGGAAAGCTTGGTGTATGGGTGTAGAATTTGCAGTGAATGAACATGTTTTAATACCCAGACCTGAAACAGAAGAATTAATAGAATGGGTGGTAGATTACGCTAATATCATAGGTAAACCGCTTCAGTTATTGGACATAGGTACTGGATCTGGTTGCATTGCCATTTCTATCAAAAAAGCTTTACCCCAATGCAGCGTCAGTGGATTAGATATTAGTGAAGCAGCTTTAGAAGTAGCTAAAAAAAATGCAGCCCATTTAAATGCCAATATCTATTGGCTAGAACAAGATATTCTAAAGAATACCGAACTGCCTAATACTTATGATGTAATTGTAAGTAATCCTCCCTATATCCCCATGAGAGAAAAAGAAAACATGCAGGAACAAGTGAAAAACTACGAGCCTGCCATTGCATTATTTGTGCCTAATGAAGATCCACTGCTTTTTTATAGAACCATCGCAGAGTTGGCAAAAAAACAATTAGCCCCCAAGGGTCAACTCTTTTTTGAAATTCATTACGATCAAGGTAAAGCCCTACTAAACCTACTTGACGAAATGAATTTTCACGCAGAAATAAGAAGAGATAGTTTTGGAAAAAATAGAATGATAAGGGCCAGTTTAAAATAATTAACTATTGCCCTGGATTAACTGCTACTACTGGTGTTGCCCCCAAAGACTTTATAATTTGCATCACCTGAATGGTTACACCCAAATTAGCAACGCTGTCTCCATTAATCACTACAGAAGGCTTATCGGTTTCCTTAGACAAAAAGGTTTTTAGTTCTAATGGTAAGGCCTCAATGGATACAGGTGTAGACCCAATAAATAAATTTTGGTCTTTATCAATGGTTACTACCACAGTTTGTTTTGCTTTAGTATCGCTAGCAGATTTTGGATTAGACACTTTAATTACATTGGGATTAGCCAATGTAGAAACAATTAAAAAAA